>JAUWQK010000012.1 GCA_030611115.1 Deltaproteobacteria bacterium | reverse complement strand
AACATAAAAAGAGCTCCGCTCCAGAGCATACATGAGCAAAAAAAGTTTATCAGATATAAACTACAAACAACTGTGGGTAACAAAATAGATATAATAACAAGATGTTACAGTTCCAACGAGAGAAGAGTAGATACCCCCCCTGGTTAGATTATTGTCTTCAGAAGAAGCGACCAAATTAGGCTTTAAAAAGGGAATCAATTTCATTAAAATAATTACTGCAAGGGACATGAATAAGAATCAAAGAAAAATGTATAATAAAAAGAGAGGGATAATATAATGAAAAGCTCCAAGAAAGTCAGCGCCATTCCCTTGATGAATGATGAGAAGCTGGCGAAGTTCTGGGATAATAATGAGCCGGAGGACTTTGAAGGGTGGAATGAAGGAACAATGAAATTCACACGCCCGCCTAAAAAGTTAATCCAATTAAGACTCGATCCAAGAGATGCCAGAATAATTGACAGGGAATCCAAACGCTCAGGAATTGATAGGGCTCAATTAATACGCTCATGGGTAAAGGAAAAGATAAGTCACATACACAATGATGAGAGATTATGAGGATCAGGTGACCAGTCATAGGATTACAAAAAAATGAAGCCCCATTTCTTCAATCATGTGAAGGATGTGGCTTTTTTTGTTTTACAGGCATGGAGTTGAAACGGCAACGTTGCAATGGTTGGAATAAAAAAATAATTCATTTATGACCCTGTTGATTTACTCCGATTTTCAAAATCAAGGCACAAGATATTGTAGCTAATTCGCCTTCCGTGTACTGCATATCGTGCCAATTTTTTTGAAATGATAGTAAATCAACAGAGTCATTTATACAGATAAAAGAATTTATAATCCAAGATGGAGTTTGAAATGATAGATGAAACAACGTTGAAGATAGCCATAGCCGGATTTATGCATGACATTGGGAAGTTCGCAGATAAGGATGTATTTAACATTTCCGAACAATTTCTAATTGACAATGCAGATCTTTATCAACCGCATTACAGAGGAAATTATACTCATCGCCATGCTGTCTATACCGCTGCCTTTATCGATCATTTCGAAAAATTGCTGCCTAAAAAACTTAATAAGGCAAATTGGGGTCTCGAAGACAGCTTCATTAACTTATCGGCTGGCCATCATACGCCTGAAACACCTATGCAGTGGATTATCGCTATGGCTGACCGAATCAGCAGTGGATGGGACAGGGAAGAATTTGATAAGAAATACAATAGGGCGGTGGCATGGCAGGATTATAGAAAAACCCGGCTGCTGCCGATTTTCGAAAGCCTTATGTGCGATTTCAAAAAATCGGACGACTATTTTTATCGTTATCCATTGAAAGAGACATCGCCGGATAACATCTTTCCGGGACTGAAGAAAGTAATACATCCGAAGGATAACCAGGAAGCTATCGGGGAATACAAAAGGTTGTTTGAAGAGTTTGTATATACCCTTGAACGTCTTTTTCATAAAGAAGAAAATCTCGAACTTTGGTTTGAACACTTTGATAGCCTGATGATGATATTCACTTCCGCCATACCAGCGGCAAGGGCAGGTAACGTAATCCCCGATGTATCACTTTACGACCACTCAAAGATTACAGCGGCGCTTGCAGTTGCCATCTATCTTTATCATAAACAGACAGACAGCATGACAATTGATGAGATTAAAGATTATGGCATCAAAAAGTTTCTTCTCATCAGTGGGGATTTCTATGGCATTCAGAGTTTTATCTTCAGCGACAGTGGGGAGGCTGGGAAAAATCGCGCCAAGATACTCCGGGGGCGTTCATTTGCTGTTTCGCTGTTTTCGGAACTGGCTGCGGACATGCTTTGCCGGGAGATCGACATTACATCGTCTTCACTTCTGCTCAATGCAGCAGGTAAGTTTACGATAATTGCGCCCAATACAGAAGCGGCAAAAAAGGCAGTGGTTGATGTGGAATCTCGTGTAAACGAGTGGTTGATGAAGATTTCATATGGTGAAAATGCAATCGGAATGACATTTGTAGAGGCCTCTCCCAAAGACTTTGTGAAAGGCAGGTTTATTGATCTCTGGGATAAACTCAACAAAGAGATGGAGAAAAAGAAATTTCAAAAGATCGATATAAACAGATTCGGAGGTGTTGTCGCAGAAGGATATCTCAACAGCTTTCATAATAATTTGGCACACCCACTCTGCCCATTCTGCGGCAAAAGACCGTCATGTCCTGAACTGGAAGACTCAGAGTTTGCTGGCGAAGGGAAATCTATTTGCAAGTTCTGCCACGATCATATTTTTCTGGGTAAGAACCTCGTAAATTTTGCCAAAAAGGACAAGTACTCCGAGAAAGATGAAAAAAGGATCGCTATAGCAACGCATGATGCCGACATAAAAGGCGACAAGAAACTGCTTGAACCTATCTTTGGTGAATACCAGGTCTTTTTTCCCGATGGAAAATTAAATGAGATGGCAAGATCCGGTCAGCTTTTGAAATACTGGGATATCTCCATTGATCCGAAGGGCGTAGTGGCTATGGATGTAACCGCAAAATTTATCAACGGTTATGTTCCTGTTTACAGGAAAGAAGACTTTAATGACGACAGATTGTTTGAAGGCAGAAAAAGTGATGAGAAGAAAGAAGAACGCATTGATCAGATGAAGAAAGATGTTCTCAAAACCTTTGAGCACATATCCAACAAGGCCTTGAATCTTAAAGAAAATGGCGTAGGGTATTGCGGAATTGAAGCGCTGGGAATTCTGAAAGCAGACGTGGATCAACTGGGGCTTTTAATGTCCTGCGGTTTGAAAAAGAAACAATTTACCATTTCACGGCTTGCAACCATGAGCAGGCAGTTGAATTTCTATTTTGCCGTCTATTTGCCGCATCTCTTAAAGACAGATGGGTGTTTCATGGACACCTATACGGTCTTTGCCGGTGGGGATGATCTTTTTTTGATCGGGCCGTGGAATCGTATTATTGAATTAGTCGATTTCTTGCGTGAATCTTTTGCGAATTATGTCTGTCATAATAAAGAGATTCATTTTTCGGCGGGTATCAGCCTGCATAAACCACATACTCCTATGGATAAGCTTTCCGGCGCTGCGGAGATGGCCATAGAAAAATCTAAAAACAAGGGAAGAAACAGAATAACCCTTTTCGCTGAAACTGTGGATTGGGATGAATTTACGCTGCTAATGAAAATTAAGGATACTCTGCAGCTATGGCTTGGGGAAAAACTGGTTACAAATTCCATGATATATCGCATTAATGATTTTATCAGAATGGCTGAATCGGAAAAACAGCTTTTAGAAGGCAAGGGCGATATATACATTGAAGACATGGAATGCCTGAGATGGCACGCACTTTTCAGCTATACAACAGAACGAAATGTGGGAGCCGGACTAAAGGGTGATGCAAAAAAAGAAATGATAGACGAGTTTTATAAGGTTGCCGCATGGCTCAAGGAATATGGCGGCAAGCTGAAGATAGCTCTTTGGGACGTTATATATAATTACAGATAGGGAGGAATGGAAATGATCAGCTTTTATAAGGATAAAGAGAAGCGTTTATTGAACCCAACGCTGTTTTCAGATGTTGCAATGGATTTGGCTGAAAAGATTTATAGCAGTGGTCGCGGGAAAGCTAACAAGCGGTCACAATTACGGAAATTTTTTGATGAGGTGCTTCGCCTCAAATCCCTTTCCAAAAACGAGGATTGGGGCAACATTTTGCCCTATGTCAACATGCTGCTTGCAAAGTCAGTTTATGCCGAAGGTCGGGGAAATACAACAAATGATTTTACTCGCTTTATAAAAGAATCCATAAATGAGATAAGAAATCAGGAAGATTTGGAGGTGTTTGCAACTTTTTTTGAGGCCTTTATGGGGTTTTATAGAAAATTAAGTGCGAATTAATAGGAGGAAAATACCATGCAGCTTATAGATATAAAGGAAATTAAAGGGAAGATTATACTAAAAAGCGGCCTCCATATCGGCGCTGGTGATACAGAGATGCACATCGGAGGAACTGATAATCCGGTGGTAAAGCATCCGCATACCCAGGAACCATACATTCCAGGATCTTCTATTAAAGGTAAAATCAGGTCTCTGCTGGAAATGGAAAGTGGTTTGATGGTCAAAACTGATGGTAAACCGTTGCAGGTAAAAAATCTGAATGGGTTAAAAGACGCAGAAAAAGAAAAGTGCGAAAAAATTCTAAAAATATTTGGTTCGAGCGGGGCGGATAATGAAGAAATTGCCAGACTTGGACCAACAAGGGTTTCGTTTGCCGATTGCCCATTAAATGATGAGTGGTTAAATAACGCTCGTAAAGGCAGACTCAGCTTAACAGAAGTAAAATCTGAAAACTCTATCGACAGGATAAGAGGAACTGCATTAAGTCCAAGATTTATTGAGAGAATTCCAGCAGATGCCGAATTTGATTTCACTGTTTGTTTGAAAATACTTGATGAAAAAGACAATGAACTCTTAAGCTATTTATTGCGTGGCATGAAACTACTCGAAATGGATTCTCTCGGTGGCAGCGGAAGTCGTGGATATGGAAAAATCAGATTTGCGTTTGAGGATGATAACATAAAAAGTAAATTTAAAGATATAACGCCTTTTTAAATGTGGAGGGAAAATACCTTGAAACTCTACGAAATAATAATCAAACCTGTGTCCGGTTTCGGAACACCATTGAAAGGCGATACGATTTTTGGGCATTTCTGCTGGCAGGCAGCTTATAATACCTCTCTTCTCAACGGTGGTCTTGATAAATGGATTGCATGTTATCAAGAAAGGCCGTTTGCTGTATTTTCTTCTGCCTGGCCAAAATTGGTGGACAACGGAAAATTCTTTTATGCTTTCAAAAGACCCGATCTGCCCCTGTCATTTCTTTTTCCGCCATCATCAGACGACAGAAAAAAGGTGTTTAAAGAACTCAAGGAAAATAAAACAAAGAAATGGATGAAGGTGAACGAAAACCTGTCTCTGACGCTGGATTCGGTGGAATATCTGAAGGATGAAGACCTTATAAAAGCCTCTAAAAAACAGATTACTGAAGAAACAGGAAGGACGATGCAAGGGAAAAGACATCAGAAATTTTATGCTGATTTCATTCAGCAGCACAATACGATTAACCGTCTCACAATGACGACAGGAGAAGGGATGTTTGCCCCCTTTACGAAAACAACCTTCTTCTATTATCCTGAAACAGAACTGGCTGTCTTTGTGTTATTAGATGAGGAAGCAACGGACATTGAGAGAGTCTGCGCGGCTATGGAGAGTATCGGCAATTTCGGTTTTGGCCGAGATGCTTCGACTGGTTGCGGGCGATTTGGCCTGGCAGAATCTACAGAACTTTCTTTGCCATCTGCTGGTTCTTGCAATGCCTGCTATACGCTGTCTCCGACAGTTCCTGGTCGTGAAAAGGGGATCTTCTCAGACCATTACTTTACGCCCTTTGTCCGCTTCGGAAAACACGGAGATGTTCTTGCAACATCTGAAAAGCCATTCAAAAAACCCGTGTTGATGGCTGATGAAGGAGCTGTCTTTATTCCGAAAAACATGGATGTTTTTCAAACGCCATATATTGGCAGGGCAGTGTTAAATACTTCCAAGATCAAGGAGCATACAGTTGTCCATCAGGGCTATGCCCCTTATCTTCCATTCAGACTGGAGATGAAACATGAAGGGACCAATTAAATTTTATATTCAAACAATTTCACCCGTTCACATAGGCTGCGATGAGTTTTACGAACCGACTGGTTTTGTTCTGGATAAGAATGCCCGGCAAATGATAGTATTTGATCCCCTTTCTTTCATTTCGCAAATGGAAGATGCCGACAAAACCGAATTTTCGCAAATTTGTGCAAAGGGCACTATCGGCTCAATTCTGGAAATATATAAGTTTATGCAGAACAAGACAGGCGAGGGGCGGATGATTGATGTATGTCCCGATTTCCTCGAACATTACAAACAGACACTTTCCCTCCAAATGCGAAACCCAAGAGAGATTCAACAGAATTTGAACAGTTTTGCCATTCCACGCACCGCCTTCCGCAGTGTTGACCAGCGGCCTTATATTCCGGGCTCTACCATCAAGGGGGCTTTGCGTACCGCATACCTGAACCTGATGGAAAGCGAAAAGAAACTCTCGGAAAAAGGAAAAGAGCGTAATGCGAGGAACTTGGAACAGCGCCTCATGGAATACAATGGAATTCCTACAGATCCCTTTCGCATGGTTAAGGTTTCCGATTTTATGCCTGTTGGTGAAACGCGGACACGAATTGTCTATGCAATAAATAAGAAGAAGAAACCGTCTGATCGTGATGCAAGAGGTTTGCCTCTGATATTTGAGGTGATCCCTTCCGGTTCTGTCTTTGTAGGAACGATTTCCGTTGATTCGCCCCTTCCTGGGTCAGGCATTCGGAAGTCTGTTTCCATGGGAAAACTTCTGGATAGCTCAACGCTGTTTTACGCAAATGAAAAGGAGCGTGAAGAAAAAGAATTATCAAACATTGGTGTTGAGTTTGTTTCCGATGACGGCAGATTACAGGATCATAAAAACTCTTTCCTGACGCGCGTCGGACGGCATTCCGGTGCGGAATCGGTAACCATTGAAGGGCACCGTGATATCTTTATCATGGGAAAAAGGGGAGAGAAAAAATATCTTAATCATGCAACTACCTTATGGCTTGCTTCGGATGCGCGTAAACCGGTATCTATGAATAACCTTCAGCCTTTCGGTTGGGTTAGACTAAACAGATTGACGGATGACATGTCAGAAGAGTTTCAAATCAAAGAACAGGAATTGCGGGAAAAAGAAAAAAAGCATCAGGAAATACATCAAGCGGAGGCCGAAAGAAAAGCTGAGGTAATAAGACAGGCCAACGAGCTTGCTGCGAAACACGCCAGGGAAGCTGAAGAAAAACGGTTGGCAGAAGAAAAACGCAAAGCAGTACTTGAAACCATGTCCCCCGAGGAGCGAGATATTGCAGCCGTCAACGATCCTAAAATTACAGAAAATCAAGTAGTTGAAATATACAATAGAATAGATGATTTTTCAGATGAAAATAAAACAAAGTTAGCGTTGGCTCTAAAAACGTACTGGAAAGACCATGAGAAGTGGGAAAAGAAAAAAGGTAAAAAGACAAAAGGAATTATTAAACAGATGGATAGAGTTCAAAAAATAAAATCAATACTCGGCGAAAGCTAATCTCTTCCTCAATTTATTATTGACTTCTGTATACCTTACAAATAAAAGATATGACTATAATTCTGGTCAACCCAAAAAGAGGTGTTTTTATGAAAACCTTATCATTGTCTGAAGTTAAGATGAAGCTTAGTGAGCTTGTTGAAAAAGTCTACTCCACAGATGAAGAAGTCGTAATCACAAAAAACGGCAGACCCTCAGCCGTACTGGTCAGTCCTGATGAATTTGAAAGCTGGAAAGAAACTCTTGAAATCATTTCCGACCGGGACATGATGGATGAAATCAAACAGGGGCTTGCAGCGCTCAAGAGGAAAACCAGGCTTTATACGCTTGAGGAATTATTTTAGTATCCAGAAGCCTGTCTGTCAGAGATTCCGCAAAACAGCTATTTTCTGACAGGATGTTAGGAGTAAAGCATATGCCTGTGCCTTATAGGCTTAAAATGCCGGATGAAACAGCCGATTTTGTCCGGCATATGCATCCTGAAATAAAGAAAAAGATTAAGTCATCTCTTGAAATCATTTTATCAGATCCCCATGTCGGAAAATCCTTGAAAAAAGAGCTGACAGGCTTAAAGAGTTTCGGGATAGGTCGCTTCAGGATTATTTACAGAATATCTTCAAAACAGATTATAGATATTGTGGCTATTGGCCCGCGAAGTATAATATATGAAATTACTTACAGGCTTTTGAAAAAAGAAACTGCTCAGAACAAATATTTCCAAATCTGAACTAAAAAAAATATTTCCAAAAATTTTACATACACCAAAAACATAAATGAATACTTCACTCTTTTTAATATTCAACCACGATATCACGCCTGTTCAGGAAAGCGATGCTTATAGCTCTTTCGGTGTTCAGCAAATAATAAACATGCCCCCTGATCTCAAAGATTTGTGGCGACAAATCCCACCTGACTTGCCAAAAATCAGCGCCTATCTTAATCCTGTAAAAGACTGGCTTGCCGGCCAGGCCAAGAAGAATGACTATGTTCTTATCCAGGGAGATTTCGGAGCATGTTTTATTATGGTTAATTTTGCTTTTGAGATCAACCTGATTCCAATATATTCTACGACAGAGCGAGAAGCCGTTGAAGAACATAAAGAGGACGGCACAATTAATCTTTCGCATCAATTCAAGCATCGGATTTTCAGGAAATATGCGGGGTGATTATGGCAAAAGTATATCTAAGTTTTTTAGGATTGGGTTTTAAAAACCAGAAGACAGGTCAGTATAAATATGACAGTACTATTTATGAATTAAACGGAAAAAAATCCAAAGAAACGGAATTTGTTCAGGTTGCTGAAATTGGCATTTTAGGCGTTAATAAATTTGACAAGATCATCATCGTTGTTACCCAAAAATCGAATGATATCCATTTTGGCAATATTAATCATCAACTTTGCGAACTTGGCGCTAATAATATTATACCGCTGATCATCGCAGAAGATATGTCTGCCGAGGGTCAATGGGAGTGGTTTGAGCAAATTCTGGAACATATTGATTATGACGATGAATTAACAATAGATCTCACTCATGGTTATAGATCAATCCCTATTGTTTTCTCAACTGCCGTCAATTTTCTCCAAAAAGCAAAGAATATCACATTGAAAGCTGTTTATTATGGCGCTTATGAAAAAAATAAAAAGCTTGTTCCCATTATTGACATGAAAGACTTTTATATCATTAATGAATGGGCAGAAGCTGTCAGCAGGCTTGTTGAAGATGCAGATGCAAGAAAGTTGGCAGAAATTTCAAGAAAAGCGCCAGAATTTCAGGTTGAAGATTTAAGCGATGAAGACGTCGTCAAATCATTTGAAGACCTTACAAATACGGTCAGAAATGTGGACATCAATAACGTGGCTGATAAAGCAAATACAACCATAAAATTGGTTGAAGAAAAAATACAAGATGCTTCTGTAACCGGAAAAATTCTTCTCAAGATGGTTATCAATAAATTTGTTTCTCTTGCAACCAAAGAACCGGTAAGCGGGAGATACGATAAATCCTATTTCCATGTGCAGCTTGAAATAATTTCTCTGTTGCTTGATCACAAACTTTTTATGCAGGCGTATACAGTTATGAGAGAATTGATTGGTTCAATAGGCATGGTTGAGATTGAAAAAGCAAAAGTAAATTCTGCTGATGGACGAAAGTTGCGGCGCAGGTTTGCAGAGATTTTTGTAAAAATGCTTCAAAGAGAGGAAGGTGGCTGGATATTTGAAGGTCAGAATAAAAAAGACAAAGAAAAATTGATGCCTTATTTTCAAAAGCTCAAGAGCCTGGGCATTGAGTTAATCCTGAGAAAATTTACAAAGGATCTGGCAGACTATCGAAACGGCTTTGATCATGCGTGGACGTCAAAAAATAAGGCATATCCAGATATAGAAGAAAAAGGATATCATTTTCTGGGGAAATTAAAAAAAGTTGTGCGGCTTTTAGAGGAAAATAATATTTTGCTCTAATCCGCCTTTCGATCTTTGACAATTAAATACAGCAACCTTGCAATCCTTGAATCAACAGGGGCTATTTCCTACCATGTATCAAAAAAGGAGGTAGCTCATGGTTGTATATGTCAAAACGCAAGGAGCGCGGATTATCAAGGAAGGGAAACACCTGCTGGTTAAAAAGGGGGATGCAACGTATCACACACTTTTTACTTACAAGCTCAAGCAGCTTTTGCTTTTCGGAAATATCCAAGTCACTCACAGCGCTTTATGTCAAATCATGCGCAGCAATATTGATACGGTGTTTCTTACCCGGTATGGCAGATATCTCGGCAGGCTTGCGCCTTTGGAATCAAAAAACGTGTTTCTTCACAAACAGCAGTATCATTTGCTGAACGAGCCTGCGTTCGGCATTTGCCTTGCCCGCTGCATAGTTGCCGGAAAACTTGCCAACATGGCAACACTCTTGATGCGAATAAAACGAAGCCGGAATAAACCGGTAGCAGGCAATATCGCAAAACAGATACATAGCCTCATGCCGAAACTGTCTCAGGCTGACAGTATTGACAGCATCCGGGGATATGAAGGCAGAGGGAGCGCGCTTTTCTTTGACGGATTTCGGTATGGATTTGTTGGAGATATAGGCTTTACAAAAAGAGTCAGGATGCCGCCTACCGACCCTGTCAATTCCGTGCTTTCTCTTCTTTATACCTTCCTGATGAACCGGGTTTACTCGGCAGTACGCATAGCAGGGCTGGATCCATACCCTGGATTTCTTCATACAATCGACTATGGTCGTTTTTCTCTTGTGCTCGATTTGATGGAAGAATTCCGAACGATCATAGCAGACACCCTGACTCTGTCTCTGTTTAATCTGAAAATACTTCAGAAGGAGGATTTCGTAGTACAAAAGCCTGCATCAGCAGCATCATGCCAATCTTCAACCGGCAATCCTCCTGATGTAAGCGCTGATCCTATTGGATTGATAACTATGGTTGATGATGAAGCCGGCAATTTTGATCTTCCGGAACAGCGTATGAAGGAGATGCCTGAATCATCAGGGCAAACAACAGGGAAGTATCCTGTAAAACTTCAGCCGGATGCTTTCAAACGGGTGATTGATGCATTTGAAAAAAAACTGACAACAACCTTTTTCTATCCGCCATCGGAACGTAACCTGAGCTATGGAGATGCCATTATCTTTCAGGCGGGACATTATAGAAAGGTTTTAGAAGGGCAGGTTGATGTCTATCAACCGATTCTGCTGAAATGATTGTGCTTGTTACATACGATATTACCGATCCAAAACGCTTGAGAAAGCTTCATGCTTTTTTGAAGGAATTTGGGTTGAATACCCAGAAGTCTGTATTTGAGTGCGATATAGATAAGGCAGCACTAAAAGATATTCGGCGCTACTGCAAAGAAAATCTTGATCTGTCAAGCGACTCTGTGCGAATCTACAAGATCTGCTCCGGATGCATAAAAAATGTGATTATATCAGGTCTGGGTCTGAAAATCACCCAGCTTGATTACATGGTGGTTTAAATGAATATGATAGTCACATATGACATTGCAGACCCACGCCGCCTGAACAGGGTGGCAAGGGTGATCAAGGATTATGGAATCCGGGTGCAGAAATCAAAGTTTGAAGTGACAGTGGATAGCAAAACTTTTGTTGAAATGAAAGATAGAATAGAAGACACAATTGAGCCTGCTGAGGACGGGGTAAAGTACTTCCCTGTATGCGAAAGATGCGCCGGAACTCTGGAAATAATCGGCCAGGGAATTTTTATCGATCCTGATGAAGAATACTATGTGCTTTAAACTGTAAAAATTGGCGGTTTTTTCTGCCGGCAGGAAACGGATTGCAATGAGATTTAATCTGCGAACCTCTATGCCATTATCTATGAAAAAGCTATCTATTTGATTTTACAGTATTTTCAAAATCGATCTACTGCGAGGTTCACAACCTGTTTGGTTTTTCTGTAATATCAATATATTGAAACAAAGACTGAATACATGAAAGGAGGTGTTGGCAGATGATTTGCAAAATTTTCAAAAAGGTCCGCGAAAATACATTTCTAACACTTGGATTTATCAAAAAATCTAAAGGCCGCTATTGGAATTGACCTGACTTACGAAGGGATTGCGACGCCCTGACTGATAATCTTTCGTTCGAGTTTACGAATACTTGCATTGGAATTGACCTGACTTACGAAGGGATTGCGACCGTTTTGTTTCAACGCCTGGTGCAAACTTTTCGGTTTGTCCATTGGAATTGACCTGACTTACGAAGGGATTGCGACCTGCTGTTTCGGTGTTCTTTATAGTTGATCATGTTCTCTCATTGGAATTGA
>JAUWQK010000139.1 GCA_030611115.1 Deltaproteobacteria bacterium | reverse complement strand
GGCATGGACAAACTTGTTTGTCCGTGTCTTTGGATGGTTCAAGGTTGGAGAGCGATGAAATTTTCACAGGCCAGGCAGGGGCGGACTTTTGTTATACGCCTTGAGGACGGAGATATTCTTCATGAAGAAATCGAGAGGTTTGCCCGTGAGCACTCCATTAAAGCCGCTGCTTTAATAGCAATTGGAGGTGCTGATATAGGGAGTAAGCTTATTGTCGGGCCCGAAGAGGGAAGATCTAAACCTGTTTCTCCAATGGAGCATATGCTTGAAAATGTCTATGAGATAGCGGGAACCGGAACGCTTTTTCCTGACGAAAAGGGTAATCCCGTGCTTCATATGCACATAGCATGCGGTAGAAAGGAATTGACCGTGACCGGTTGTGTGCGAAACGGTGTAAAGGTTTGGCATATAATGGAACTAATATTATTCGAGCTGATAGACAGCACAGGCGTTCGTGTTTTTGAAGCACAGACAGGTTTTAATATGCTAAGGCCGTAACTTAGTGCCTGGACTAAAACTCAAACCACCTGAAATTATAGTCATTTGGATGCTGTTCTCAAATCGAAGTTTTTTAGCAGTTAGCTTTTAGCAATTAGCCTTTAGCTTAAAAAATCAAACAGATAACACACTCAGCTAAGAGCTAACAGCTAATGGCTAATAGCTTTTTCACAAATCTTCACATCGGCAAATAAGCTGAAACTATTGCCAGCATTAAAAAAATACTTTTCGGACAGGCACTAACTTATGGCCGTGAGGTGGTAATATGAAATCAATAGATGAACTTCTGGAGCTGGAACCAGGGCTTGAATACCTTGGTTTGACAAATCTGAAAAAAGTACACTGGAATTATTGCACTCCGATATTATACGAGCATGCAGTAAAAAATAATGAGGGAGTTATCACTCATCTGGGCCCCCTGTTTGTGAGCAAGCCCGGGAAGAGCACAGGCCGTGCTCCTGATGACAAATTTATCGTAAAAGATGAAAATACTGCTGACAAGATTAACTGGGGCAAGGTAAACGTTCCATATGATGCTAAAAAATTTGATCATGTTTTTGAACGCGTTAAAGCCTATTTGCAGGATCGTGAAATATATGTGCAGGATTCATATGCAGGCGCTGATAACAGGTATCGTGTGTCAATAAGAGTAATTACCGAATTTGCCTGGCAGGCGCTTTTTGCAAGAAATCTTTTACTTCGCATAAGGGACCGTAGTCAGCTCGTTGATTTTAGTCCGGAGTTTACCGTAATTGCCATGCCGAAATTTCTTGGCAACCCTGAACTTGATGAAATCAAATCAGAAACTTTTATTCTGGTTAATTTTACAAAAAAAATTATTTTGATATGTGGGACATATTACGGCGGTGAAATTAAAAAGTCGGTTTTTACGGTTTTAAATTATCTCCTGCCTCAAAAAAAGGTTCTTTCTATGCATTGCAGCGCCAATATCGGAAGGGGCGGTGATACTGCGTTGTTTTTTGGACTTTCCGGAACCGGCAAGACAACGCTTTCCGCCTCTCCTGATCGTACTTTAATAGGTGATGATGAACATGGCTGGAGTGATGAAGGAATTTTTAATTTCGAAGGCGGTTGCTACGCGAAGGTAATTAATTTGTCAAAAGAAGCAGAACCGGAAATTTATGAAACAACACGAAAATTTGGTACGATTCTTGAGAATGTTATTATCGATCCTGTAACACGAGCAGTAAATTTAGATGATTCAAGTATAACTGAAAATACACGTGCAGCCTATCCACTTACTCATTTGGATAATGTGGTTAGAGACGGCAAGGGCGATCATCCTGAAAATGTAATTTTTTTAACGGCTGATGCTTTTGGGATATTGCCGCCGATTTCAAAATTAACTCCCGAACAGGCTTCTTATCATTTTCTTCTTGGCTATACGGCGAAAGTCGCTGGAACAGAGGCCGGTATAACTGAGCCGGTTGCGACTTTCAGCAGTTGTTTCGGAGCGCCGTTTATGCCGCTTCACCCCAGTGAATATGCAAAATTATTGGGCAAGAAAATTAATGAGCATAATGTTAAATGCTGGCTGGTTAATACAGGATGGACTGGCGGGCCTTATGGTGTCGGTCATCGTATTTCTATTAAACATACACGTGCATTGTTGAATGCCGCTCTTGAAGGGAAATTGGATGAAGTTGAATATACAATAGATCCTTTTTTCGGCTTTGCAATACCGCAGCAGTGCCCTGGTGTGCCTGAAGAGATTTTAATGCCGAAAAATACATGGAAAAATAAAGAAGTTTATGAAAAAAAGGCTAAAGAATTAGCAGAAGAATTTAAAGAAAAGTTCAAGCAATATGAACCATTTGTATCGAATGAGGTAAAATTTTCCTAAACACTATGAGCAATTTTCTGCTCAGACTCCACAGAATGTTTTGTTTGCAGGAAAACGATGTTTTCAGATCGTTTATTAACTAATTTTTCAAAATCAGAGTAAATGGACTCCAGTCTGGTCTTTTGTTTTTCCACACAGGGAGGAATAGAAGCCAGGTTTTCTCCTTTAAAAGGCTGTTTTTGGGCTATACTTAGACAGAGGTTCATGCCTTTTTCTAAATTTTGCTTAAATTTCTTCAAGGTCTTGACTTCCTTGGGCGAATAATCACAAATCTTTATTTGCTTTTCAAAATAATCAACATACATTTCGATTTCCTTGGCAAACATATGCGGTCGTTCAGCCGGAATCAAAGACCGGCCCCTTCCATATATATGATCAACCATTTCTTTTAAAGTATAAATTTTGTTAAACCATGCTATATTTGGCCCGGGGCATATTGACTGGGGAGAATTTTCTTCTTTGGATATCCCCAGGTTAATAAGGGCACCGTTGCCAAGATGATCACAAAGGCAGGTTTTTTGTACAATATTTTTTTTATACTTTTCTTTTTCCGTATCCGGAAGCACTTGCTTGTTTATTTCTTCCAGCTTTATTTTCTGGTATTGTTTGGATGCCAGACAAATAGGCTGTTTTGTAAATTCAGTATTGGATACAAGGAATTTCTTCGGGCACGCTGAACCTGGATTGCCTTCCGCAGCCTTTTTACTGGTATATATTTCCGACCCTGATTTGCGTAAATTGTTAAAAGGCACTCCAATAGGAGAGACATCGCTCAAATAGAGATCTTTTTCGCCCGACAGTCTTAAAAGCTCAAGAGTAGAGTCGTCAATACAGGTGGTTTCCGGAACCAGTAAAAAAGGACTGCCCCAGCCTGTTAGATCCATGCCAAAATCTTCTTTTAGCCTGCGGACTTCTCCATTGTTGCCGATACCGCCCTGGACCGTAACAAGAGGGCTGTTGTTTTGGGCGGATTCAGCATATTCCCAGCCCATTTTCTTGTAATATTTTTTTATAAGCGGTAGAAATTCATCTGCCAGTTTTGCACGTTTTTCTTTAACTTCCTTAAGCGCTGTCGGCAGCAAAATTCCATTTGAAGCAAAAGCATGACCACCGCAATTGAGCCCTGACTCAATGCGGAATTCATGAACTTCCAGGCCTCTTTTGGCCAGGAATTTACCTTGAATGAGCGCAGATCGAAAATCACTCACCTTTAGAATTATTCTCTTTTTGATTTGTCCTGTTTTATCCCTGTAAAAGTCTCTGAAGCGGGTCATATAATTGAACAGGCGCTGGTTTATTCCGGCTGAAAATACAATGGCGGATTCAAGGCTGCTTTCGGCATAGCCCCTAAGTCCTGTTTTTGCATCGCTGAATTCATCACTTAACGGCTCTCCATTACTGTCGTAATTAGGACGGTCAACTTTTACCATTAAATTTACGTCAATAGAGCCGGGCCTCATTTTACTTGTCAGCTCTTTCTCCAGGGCAGATCTTTTTGATCCTTCTTTCATGTTTAAAAGTTCGCTGTATGCCTTTTTTAAAGGAGATTCTTCAGGCAGCAGATCAAAGTATTTGCTTTTTTCATTATTTTTGAAAAACGGTTGTTTCTTTATCCTGTCCATTTTAATATGTACAATTTTTTGTACTGTTTCAAGATATGCTGTTGTTCTTTTCGCTCTTCCGTCATTTTCGTTTGCCGGTATCCTGGAATACGGCAGGCTGAATTTTTCAGAATAATATTTTCGGATTTTTTCCAGCAACAGATCATCAACCAGAGATATAACCGATGTAATGCCTAAGCAGGCTACACGAATGGGTGTATCAACAGAGTGACCGGTACCCATAACCGGAATATGAAATTCATGATAATAGTTTTTCATTTATTGACCTTTTAATTTTATCGCAAAAAAGTTTTATAATATAGAACAGTTAAAAATTAAAGTACTGTTTTTATATTTTACAAAAGTTTTACAAATCTTTAATTGTAACTACTCAGGTGGATAGGCTGAAGGCTGAAGACTGTTAGGAAAAAGTGCATTTTGAAGCCATGTTTGGTGCAAGAATCAGATGTTTCCGCTAAGGCCAAATTCTCAATTTCAAGTTTCAAGCCGTGAACGGCTAATGTCCTGTCATCTATGTAGTGCCGCAAATATGGCCGTCATTCCCGCGAAGGCGGGAATCCAGAAGCACCGAAGTGGTCAGAAATGCTTGTCCTCGACCTGATGGGGGAATGGATTCCCGCCTTGGCGGGAATGACGAGTACCTGATACGATATTTCACGCATGACACGACACTACGAATA
>JAUWQK010000060.1 GCA_030611115.1 Deltaproteobacteria bacterium | reverse complement strand
TCAACAAAGCGATCTAATGTCTTGCGGAAGGCATAGAAGCTGCTTTCAAGCCGTTTAACTATAATGACCTTCATAAAGCCGCCGACATTCCGCTGGCTTTGCTTTTCAAATTCAGGAAGTTCCTTTTTCAGGTAAAGCAATGGTGTGTAACGAGCATATTTAATTTTTTTCAGCAAATCTATGGTTTGACTAAAAACAGTGCTTATATCTTCATCAAACTGGTAAATGAACCGCCTCGGATCTTCAACTTCAGGAAAAAACAGACCCTGTTCATCAATATCATTGCCGAAATATTTGGTAACCTCGGCTCGTGTTCGTCTAACCATGATGTATTTGAGTATGTTCTCACGGATCTCCTTTGATCCTTCCTGTATGATTCCCATATATGCCGAATCGGATTTATTGATGCCTTTGAGTTTATGCTCTAATCCTTTAAAAAACTTTTCAAGGTTCGGCACTCCGGGAATGGTGGATTTCTTGGGAATTTGAAAGAGTTTTAACTGGCTGAGAATATCATCAAAAGTATTATTTAGCGGTGTGGCTGAAACCAGGACAACCTTCTTGCCAAAACATATCTGATGTATGCTTTCAAAACTTTGCGTGTATTCATTCCTGAAACGGTGGGCTTCATCTATGAAGATATAGTCATATTTATCCGCCCCATCTTTTATTACTTGATCAAGTTTTCCAAGGGATTCTACCCTGAATTTTTGAATCCCAAATTCAAAAAATGTTTCTTCCCAGTAATCCTTCAGGACGGGCGGGCAGATTATCAGTTTACTGCCGGGCAATTGTTGAGCCAAAAGCGCAGAGATATAAGTTTTACCCAAACCCACAACATCGGCTAGAAATACACAGTTGTAAGCATCCAGGATTTTCCTGGCAGAGACGACCGCCTGCTTTTGATACTTCAGCTCCATAAAGCCTTCTGGAAGGTATAGATCAATTTCCTCATCAAGATTGATGTCTTCCTTCAGGTATTCATAGATCATTTTAAGATAGAGGTGATAGGGTGTGATAGTGTCATTGAGCCAGGTTTTATTCTGGATAGTTTCGACGTATTCCTGCGAGATGTTTACACCGTCTTTCCATAGCGTTTCAAATTGGTTTAATGCAAAATCAACATCAGCCTTGTCCTTTAATTCAACGTTGAATTCCCTATTAGCGACAAGTCCGCTTTCGGAAAAATTGCTGGAACCTGTGATTACCCTGCCAAAATCCAGTTCTCCTTCTTTGAAGCGGCTGATATAAACCTTGGCATGGATATTTTCACTGGGATAAGCGCGAAGCTCCATCTTTTTCCCATTGCCGCCGTTGGCTATGTCTTGTTCTCTGTTTAGACAGTCAGCCGTAAGAAATTCTATAAATTTTCTAATGCCGATTTCAGCTTCATAAGAGTCCTCAGATTCATCCATCTCGGATGCAGTTTGCTCACTGAATATGTGTTTTGTTCTGCTGTGGGATTCAAAATCAAATTCTCCCCTGGATCGCACTGATTCAATAATGTCATATGCTTTCCGATCAATATTCAACCCGACTAAAATTCTGATTTTGTCAATGGATTCGAAAGATTCGCATAATTGATGAAAGCCGCTGGTACGGAAATATCCGACCAATACATCAAAGTATTGAACATGCTTCAGTGTCTTTTTGAATCGATCAAGCAATGCATAGCCTGGTTCATTTGTAAAAAAGGTTGTGTCGGTAATCATCTGACAGTTTCCTGCAACTCAAAACCCAAAACCGTGCCTGAACGGGGTTTTCGTTCAGGCACTAAGTAATGTCCATACAGAATGCAATTCATCCTTGGACGATTTTAATTATAAAATTTCAATATCATGCGCACAATCCAGGGTCAAATCACAAATTTTTCCACCGGAGACCGCTTTTTGAATTATTCTGTTCGATGGCGCTGTCAATTTTTACACGGTCAAGTTTTAGTTGACAATCAATTTTTAGTTGATTATATATTTTGCCTGCTTTTCTGAAGAGTATTTCTTGAAAGCCGAGGGGACTTGATGTTCCTGAGGCTTTTTTTTTTGATTTTATAAGGTTCAAGGTAAAAAAGGAGGGGGTTAAATTGGTTTGTTCAACTGTTAGAGAAGGCATGAATTGCCCATTTATGACTGCAAAGGGATGTAATTACAATGGCGGAATTTGCCATGAGATCGATGAGAAATGTAAAGGCTGTAGCCGCAGCGCTGAATTTTCATCCGGATGGTACTGTACTGTATCTCCGGCTCCATCTTTAAAATGGAAAAATGGGGACTGTAACTTTGCTTCTCATGTTTCCGCAGCATCAAATGGTACAAAAGCAAAACTTAATCCATTAAAGGCATCCAAGAGAAGCAATAGATAATGTTGCTTTCGATCCACAGATAAACCCCGCTCAATTTAACCTCAACCTAAATTGAGCGGGGTTTTTTATTTTATATCTTCCTGATTTTTAAAGCTCTTTTCCCTTGACATTTTTCCCATCTAACCTGTAAGACCTCTCAGATACAAACTCGTGACACTTTAACTTTTTGGTTCAGGGATCAGGGATCAGGGATCAGGAATTTCTCCTGCCCCCTGCTTCCCGACCCCCGACCCCTGGCCACTGACGATAGCTTCGGAGGTTTTATTATTTATGAATCCTATTGCGATACAGCTTAATAATATTATCGATAAAGGGAATCCCTATATAATGGGGATGCTGTCTGAAATTGGTAAAAATCTTTTTTTTCCAAAGGGTATCTTGAGCCAGAGCGCAGAGGCAAAGGAAAAGGCCTATAAAATTAATGCAACAATTGGTATTGCCAAAGAGCAGGGTAGAACCATGCATTTTGCTTCGGTTGTATCGTCGATAAAGGAAATTCGTCCCAGAGAGTCATTAACCTATGCTCCATCATTTGGCATTCCTGCCTTAAGAAAGATATGGCAGAAATCTCAATTTGAAAAAAATCCTTCTCTATCCGGCAAACTCATAAGCATGCCTGTGGTTACATGCGGTATCACTCATGCCATCAGTGTATTTGCAGATGTCTGGGTGGATCCGGGTGACGTTATAATATTACCCGACATGATGTGGGGAAACTATAACCTTATTTTAAATGTTAGAAAAATGGCAAGAATCAGCAAATATCCTATTTTTTCAGAAAAAGGGGGATATAATCTTAAAGCCTTTGAGGAAAAGGTAAAGGATGAGGCAGAAAAACATGAAAAGATCATTGTTTTGCTTAATTTTCCGCATAATCCTACCGGATATACTCTTACCGAGAAAGAAGCAGATAGTATAGTTAAAATCCTTATTGATGCAGCAGAAGGGGGAACAAACGTAATCGTTGTGTCTGATGATGCTTATTTTGGACTCTTTTACGAAGAAGGGATATTAAAAGAATCTATATTTGCACGTCTTAATGGGCTGCACCCCAGGCTTCTCGCTGTAAAGCTTGATGGCGCAACAAAAGAGAACTTCGTATGGGGCTTGAGAGTAGGTTTTATTACGTACGGATGTCAAACTGAAGATGATTCCGCAGACATTTATGATGCTCTTGAAAGAAAAACTGCCGGAGGTGTCAGGGGTTCCATATCCAATGCCTCACATCTTGGCCAGTCTATAATATTAAAGTCTATGCAGCATGGAAAATATCCTGAAGAGAAGATGGAGAAGTTCGAAATACTTAAAAATAGAGCGATGCGAGTTAAAGAAGTTCTTTTGGATTCCAGATACAAAGATGCATGGGATGTCTATCCCTTTAATTCAGGGTACTTTATGTGTATCAGGCTGAAGCGGGTTGGTGCTGAAAAGCTCAGGCTTCATCTTCTGGAAAAATACGGAGTCGGGCTTATTTCCATAGGAGAATCCAATTTAAGAATAGCCTTTTCATGCCTGGAAGAGGAGGATATCCCTGAGTTATTCGATATCATATTAAAAGGGATTGAAGATTTAAGGGCAGGGATCAGGGATTAGGGATTAGGAGTCGGGAACTTTTCCTAATCCCTGGACCCCGACCCCTGACCCCTGCTCTATGAACTATGATTATTAATCAATTTAAAAAACTTTTTCAGTCTATTGCCGGCAGAGAAAGATCCGTCAGCATAGCTCTTGCCGGCAAGTGGACTTTTTATTTTATAGCAATTGGCGTTATTGCCGGTCTCGGCTCAGTTGTTTTTCATTATCTATGCCAGCTTGGAATTCATTACTTTATGGATTTTATAGCTGGTTATAGACCTCCGTTCCCTGCCGGTGAGCATAATCCTTTGTCACCAACAACGACCCCCTTTAATAGATGGATTCTGCTTTTTCTTCCTGCTTTTGGAGGAATTCTGAGCGGCTGGCTTGTATATTCATTTGCACCGGAAGCAGAAGGACATGGAACAGATGCCGCCATTGATTCCTATCATAGAAAAGGCGGCTTTATGCGAGGCAGGGTTCCAATTATAAAAACCATAGCTTCGGCCATCACTCTTACAACAGGAGGTTCAGGAGGCAGGGAAGGTCCTATAGCTCAAATTGGGGGAGGATTTGGTTCATTTCTTGCGACAAAGTTAAAGCTTTCCGACAGAGAACGCAGGATAATGATGGCTGCCGGCGTGGGCGCCGGTGTAGGCAGTATTTTCAGGGCTCCTCTGGCAGGAGCACTTTTTGCTGCTGAAGTCCTATACAGAGATCCTGAATTTGAGTCCGAAGTTATAATACCTGCTGGAATTTCTTCTGTTGTTGCCTATTGCGTGTTCTGCCTGGTTTTTGGCTGGGGGTCTTTGTTTGAGTCGCCGGATTTTAAATTTCGCAATCCGCTGGAATTAGGGCCTTATACCGTTCTCGCTCTGGTGCTTGTGGGCATGGGCATTTTTTACATTAAATCATTTTACTGTATAGTCAGATTTTTTAAAACATTAAATATTCCAAATCACATAAAACCGGCTATCGGGGGACTCTGTACAGGCATAATCGGTTTCTTTTTGCCTCAAACTTTGGCTTTTGGATACGGTTTTGCTCAGAAAGCGATTTATAATGAGCTGACGATACCTTTTTTGCTCTTTCTTGCGGTCGGCAAAATTTTAACAACATCATTTTCTATTGGTTCCGGAGGGAGCGGTGGTGTTTTCGGGCCTTCGATTGTAATCGGTGGAGCAGTGGGCGGTGTGGTTGGAAAAATTTTCAATCAAATTATCCCGGGGATCGTAACTCAGCCCGGAGCCTTTGTAATTGTAGGTATGGCCGGCTTTTTTACGGCTGTTTCAAACACTCCTATTTCAACCATTATATTTGTAAGCGAGATGACCAATTCTTATCATCTGCTTTTGCCGAGTCTTCTCGTTTGTTCTGTGTCTTACCTTGCAGCCCGGAAATGGACTATTTATGAAAAGCAGGTAAAAAGCAAGATAGATTCTCCGGCACATGCAGGAGATTTTTTTGTAGATATTTTGCAAACAATTAAGGTGAAGGATTTAATGCACCTTGTGAAAAAAGTAAATCTGATTTCTCAGGACATGCCTTTTTTGGAGTTTAAGGAGTTTTTTTCAAAGACAAAGCAGCATTATTTTCCTGTTACGGACCAACATGAAAGACTTGTCGGAATATTTTCCAGTACTGATATCAGGGGGGTGCTCTTTTCGCAGGAGATCGAACAGCTTGTTGTAATGCAGGATATTGCTACACCTGATATAATTGTAACTACTGCCTCAGAAGATCTTAACTCCGTACTTAGAAAGTTTACCATAAAAAATATAGACAGCCTTCCTGTAGTTAAAGATGATGACCACGGTATTCTTGTCGGAATGCTGAACAGGAGAGAAGTAATTTCTTTTTACAATCAGCAGGTACAGAAGATAAAGAATAGGGCGGAAAAAAATAGGTAGCCGTTCACGGCTTGAAACTTGAAATTGGAAAGTAGAAATTAGGGAGAGATTAAATGTTCCGTGAACGCTTACAATAAAATCTTGTTTATCCTGTTATCCTGTCAGATTCTTTTTCAAAAGGCCAAATTGTTACTTAATATTTGACATGCAGTAAAAACAGACCGTGCGGGGGTGCTGTAGCTCCGGCTTTATTTCGGTCCATGGAAAGAAGTATTTGCTTGAAGTCGTCAGGTGTGATTTTGCGAAGCCCTACATCTACAAGAGTACCAACAATATTGCGCACCATATGCTTTAAAAAACCATTTGCTTCTATTTCAATGTAAAGATATTGATCATTTTTTTCCTTAATCTTTGCATTAATAATATTTCTTACTGTATGTGACCTTGGGCTTCCCGTTCCTTCAAATGCCTTGAAATCATGTGCGCCTATAATGTGTGATACAGCGGATTCCATTGCATTAAGATCAAGCTTTTTGCGTATAAACCATGCATATTGCCTGCCAACAGCAGCAGGTGTATGGCAATTTAATATCCGGTAGCTGTAAATTTTGCTTTTTACATCATATCGGGCATGGAATTTTTCATCGACCTCCTTGCATTCCTTTATAATAATATCATCCTGCAGGAGGCTGTTTAACCCTCTATAGAATTCTTCCGGCAACAAATTTGTATCGCAATGAAAGCCGGCTACTTGACCAAAAGCGTGAACTCCGGCGTCAGTTCTGCCTGAGCCTGTCAGGCTAACTTTATTACCTGTCATTTTCATTAAAGCTTTTTCAATTTCTCCCTGAATTGTACGCAGATTTTTCTGCCTCTGCCAGCCATGATAGGAACAGCCGTCATATTCTATAGTAATTTTGAAGTTTTTAGGCATATCAAATTATTTTGCCAATTGCTTTTCTATAAAAACAAAACTCCCTGCGGAGTGTTTCATATAAATCGGTTGTTAATCACCTGTTATTTGAGCAGCGTTTTTTGTTTTATTTTTGCCGCCTTTTGCGGCATGTGCGATAAAAATTTCAACTGCAATATTGCACATCAGCTCGTTTCTCTTTTTCGTTGTTCAATAGCCCCGTCGTAGGACTTGAGAATAATATTAGCAGGGACTTTGCGGGAGCACAAAAAAGTTGTCACATAACCATCACATAAATAACCAATTGATTTAAAATATATTTTTGTATGCCAGCACCTCTCGGTCACAAAGATGATCACATAAAATACATAAGTGATAGACTTACGCCTCAGCAAACTCCCATCCTTTCCATTTCCACCATTTTGTCCTTACAATCTCACAATCACCATCAAAATGAGCTCCACACGAGCATAATATTATCAGGATGCTAAGCTGATAACTGGTTTACAAAACGGATGTCTCTCAAGTTTCAGAGGGGGTGGCAGACTATCTAAGAATTACCATTCCAAGCTATTAAGGGAAGTGGCTGATTGAAAAAATTCTGTTTTCCAGTCTATTGGCCGGCTTTTTAAATCAGCTCGAAAACGGACATGACCAAAAAAACTATTAACCTGGTATATTGATTTGGTGACACCCTTTACAAATTGTTCAACTATTTTGGGCTTCTTAAGACGTTTTACTCTTGGCGGCGCTGTAATGTAACCTTCAGAAGTTTGGTTTTTAATTCTGTTGATATCTTTAAGGGTTGGCAAACTAACATTTCCTTTTGAAAATGGCGTCATTATTGATAGAGGGTTTTTTATTAACATCTTCTGCCACACTTCTGGTAAATCGGCGTTCTTAGAGCCGTGATGTGGGATTTTAAAAACTGAAGCGATACCTTCCGGACACAGGTTTGAATCAACAATAGCCGCCCATCCATGTCTTTTGTCTGAGGAATTTTCAAGGTCAGAGCCAAGAAGTAGGCAAATATCTCCGACCTCAAGCCAAGTAACAACAGCAACATTGTTTGGTTGAGGCGCTACAACATCGCGCTTTGTTGTATTTTCTTGTGGGAAAAGT
>JAUWQK010000029.1 GCA_030611115.1 Deltaproteobacteria bacterium | reverse complement strand
GGTCAAGAGACCGGCGCAGAGCTTTTTTCTTGGGAATTTATGTTTATCAATCACCAGAACATTAAGACCCTTGCCGGCTAAAATAAAAGCAGCAGTTGAACCGGCCGGCCCTGCGCCGATTATAAGCACGTCATAGTATTTTGTTTGATCCACAGGTATTCTTTAAAATGATTGCCCTGAAAATGCAATCTTACGTTTCGCTAGTTTTTTCTTGTGCTCATTGAATTAAACACACACTATATGTTGCGATCAAATTATAAGTGCCTAAAGTGAGCTAAAGTATATTAAAGTGCCTAAAGTTGTGGTACACCTTCGGCGTGCTAATTGATAATCCAAAGATAGAGAAAATTTGTATCCTTTGTACATTGATAGCATTAAAGAACCTATATAAAATGGCAGAATTCCTTAACTTTAGGCACTTTAGCTCATTTTAGGCACTTTAGGCACTTAAAACTCTATCTTACTTTATTTTTGCCAAAGCTGGAATCACCTCTAAAAAGCGTAAACTGGCAAATGAAAGATGCCGATAAATGAAACGATTTTACAGTCAAAAATATAAAAAAAAACGTAATCATGCTTCGTGCCGGTGAGTATTATGCTTCGAAAAATGGAGAAATCCTTCATACAATTCTTGGACCATGCATTTCCACCTGTATTTATGACCAGGAAAAAAAAATTGGTGGAATGAACCACTATATCCTGCCGGGTCTGATTCATCCTGATGAAACAATCACATCAGAAGTCGGCAGATATGGTATGTATGCGATGGAACTTCTTATCAATGAACTCATCAAATGTGGTGCAAAAAGGAAAAATCTTGCAGCCAAGGTATTTGGTGGAGGAAATGTTCTGGAATTCAGAAAAGCTGACGGAGATGTGACCGGCTCGAATATCCGATTTGCAAAAAAGTTCCTCGAACTTGAAGGCATACCAGTACAAAAAGAAGACCTGGGTGGATACGATGGCAGGAAAGTATTATTTTTTACTGATACGTCGAAAGCTATTGCTGAAAAGATTTAATATGAAAAAAGATCTGACAACTTTTAACGAAGAAAAGTCCTATAAGAGCCTGGTATTCCGCAAAAGGAAGGCCATGCCGGATTCTTCTATGATTCTGTTTTAGAATATGAAACCAATACGCGTACTCATTGTAGAAGACTCTCCTATTGTGCAGATAGTCCTCAAACGTATTCTTTCTGGAGAGCCTGATATCGTTGTAGCTGGAGTGGCTTCTGATGCCTTTGAAGCAAAGCAATGGCTCATGAGAGACAAACCCGATGTCATTACCCTTGATATTGAAATGCCTCGAATGGACGGTATTACTTTTTTAAAACGCCTCATGAGCTATCGCCCCATTCCTGTGATAATGATAAGCTCTTACACGCATAAAAACAGCTTGCGGACTATGGAGGCACTTGAGGCAGGGGCAGTTGACTTTGTAACAAAACCATCACAAGACATAAAAAGAAGACTGACGGAATTAAGGAATGATATTATTTCAAAAATCAGGACTGCAGCCCAGTCACAGGTTAAAATCGATTTCCTGAGACATAAGCCGGAATTTAAGGCTGAAAAAAATCATTATACGGTTTCTCAAAAACTTATTGCAATTGGAGCTTCCACAGGCGGACCTCCGGTAATTCAGGAAATTCTTTCCGGTTTCTTCTTTCAGACAAGAGGTATTGTTATTGTTCAGCACATGAGTGAGCGATACACACGGGCTTTTGCCGAGAGACTCAACAGCCTATTCCCTTTTGAAGTAAGCGAGGCCTGCGACATGGATTGCATTGATCAAGGAAAAGTTTTAATCGCACCCGGAGGAAAACATATAAAAGTTGTCCGGGAAGGTGATGATTACATTATCAGAGTCAACAGACCATCGAAGACAGACCGTCAATGTCCATCGGCAGATATACTTTTTCACTCGGTCGCCGAAAGCGCCGGCCCAAATGCTGTGGGAATAATATTGACCGGTATGGGAAAAGATGGAGCCGAAGGGATAGCAGCTATGAAAAAGGCAGGAGCATATACTATTGCTCAGGATGAAAATAGCTGCGTAGTTTTTGGAATGCCTAAAGCAGCTATTAAGCGGGGTGGTATTGACAGTGTGGCTTCACCTGAGGATATACCTGCTCTTGTACTTGCAAAAGTAAAGAAGCAGTGAATAGGGCATGGTTCTAACTTCGGCCACTATCTATTGGGGGATTGATGACTGATGATTGTTGATTGAAGGTATTCTATTAATTTTATAACAAAAAGACAGAGCGAAGCGATTCCACAAATCAACAATCATCAATAACAGCATGTACGCTTGTTATTGGTCGAAGTTAGAACCAAGTCCAGTAAATATAAAGACAAGGAGCTATCTATAATATGCCTATAATTCTGATAATCGATGACAGCAAATTGATAGCACATGTTGCAAAAAACATCCTGAGCAAGCGAGGCCATGAAGTCCTTCTGGCTGGGGATGGAGAGACAGGCTTAGATATAGCTAAAGACAATAAACCAGACTTAATCCTTCTGGATCTGATTCTGCCGGGGATAGATGGGTACGAGGTCTGCCGCCGAATTAAAAACAATTCAACTACTGCAGACATACCAATTATCATGCTGACCTCAAAAACAGAACATGCTGACAAGGTGCAGGGATTAGAAATGGGAGCATCGGATTACGTCACCAAGCCTTTTGATGAAGGAGAACTTATAGCCAGGGTTAACACCCACCTGCGCATTAAGGAACTCTATGAAAGTCTCCAGGGAAAAAACCGCCAACTGTTTGAAATGGCAAACCGCGATGGCTTGACAGGTTTATACAACCACCGATACTTTCAGGAAACACTTTCCAAAGATTTCCAAAGAGCTATACGTTACAAAGAATCGCTTTCATGTATTATGTTCGACATTGATCACTTCAAGAAATTTAATGATACGTATGGCCATCAAACAGGAGATGTGATTCTAAAAGCACTTGGCAAATTAATTGAAGGATTAATGAGGGGTAGTGATCTGGCGGCGAGGTATGGTGGTGAAGAGTTTACGCTAATCCTTTATCATACAACTAAAAATGAGGCTGTCATGATTGCGGAAAGGCTTAGAAAAACTATAGAACAGCATAAATTTAAATCAGAAGATCTTATTCTAAATGTAACTATAAGCATGGGAGTTGCCAGCTATTACCACCCGGATATCCAGGATGCCAAGACTCTAATTGAATGCGCAGATAAAGCGCTGTATAAGGCAAAAGAAGCGGGCAGGAATAAAGTTGTAGCTTTTTGAGGAAATTTAATCCGCCAATACTTCGGAAAATAAGTAACTTCTCAATAAGTTCCGGCACCAAACGTCATTCCCGTGAAAACGGGAATCCAGAAAATCCGAAAAAGCACTGGATTCCCGCCTTCGCGAGAATGACGATAAAAATTTTTAAAAAGTTGCCGGAGGTTATTGAGAAGTTAAGAAAATAAGAGCTAACTCGTATTTCTCGCAAGTGCATTCAAAACAAGTGTTATGGGCCTGTCTTCTTCGCTTTTTCCGGTAAAACGTATTGGCCCAGGTCTTCTGTAGTTGTCCTCACAAGGTGCTGCCGCAAGCCATTTATCTCTCAATGATTTTACAACTTGAAAGGATATGGAATTAACATCTACAACACTTTTTTCCAATACAAGTGATAGTTTCCCTTTTCTTTCTTCAAGATGCATAAGTGGAGCAATTGGAATTCCAATCGGCTCCCATCTGGAAAAATCCATTTCTAAATTTTTTATGGCCGCCATCTGGCTGGTTGCACCATTAGCTATCAGGCTAAAAACAGTTAATCCGAGATTATAAGTATAAATACAATCAAATCTTGTGGGGTCACTTCCCCTGCCGTCGTAACCGTAAAAATGAACTTGAGTCTTGAATTTTGCAACAGATTTTTTATAAATTTTCTCAACAGGAGCAGGGATTATGTCATTTTTCTGAATAGCTCCTTCTTTTACCATAGTCTGTTTTAGCGTTTTTTTAGATATAATGGATTCTTTCAAAATGAAAAACTTCTCTTCTTTATCATAGTTCTTGAAAAGCATGGGGCCAA
Source organism: Deltaproteobacteria bacterium (assembly GCA_030611115.1). The sequence continues at coordinate 5,723 of JAUWQK010000029.1, read as the reverse complement.
AGTAATCAGGATCAAGCCCGCCTTTTGACAAAGTCTTTCTATAATAAGAATTATCAATCCCCAGCTTATAAATCCCTTTTTCTTTAAGAATATTCAAATAATCTTTTACCAGTCCCATGATTACCTTATCTGTCTCAACCAGCGAAAACTGGAAATTCCCATGGCTGTCTCTTTCAATCAGAAGCCCTTCCTGGAAAAATTCGGGTATATCATTGAAAAGATCATCATCCCTTGTATTCCAGATCGAAAACGAATTATCTTCACGCGAAAACCTTGCCAGCCTGCGCAAATATTCCAGTTTGTCCTCAAGAAGCGGAAAATCCGAGTGAAAATCAGTATCATGTGCCTGGTTATATTCAGCAATTATTGCATTAAGTTTGACGATAAAAATCTGTATTTCATCAACAAACTCCAAAATACCTTCCGGTATGACAATTACGCCATAGTTTTTCCTGGAAGCAGCTCTTTTAACAATACCATCGCAAATCATACGCGAAAGATGCCGCAGTGTAATACCATAAGCGCTATAATCCGTTATCCCTTCTCTTTTTGCCTTTTCGAGTCTCCTCTTGTCAATATAGTCAGCCAGATCCTCACCGATCAGAGTCATATTTGCATGGGTCTGTAAAGCTACTTCAAGCGCCAAATGGCTTGCGACTCTTCCCATAACCTTGCAAATATGCCAGTATTTTACATCTGAACTGCAGTCAGTACAAAGATTGCTTATAGCATTTGCAAAAGCTCTGGCTGCTGTATGAAACCCAAAGGATATAGCGCATAAAATATTACCTTCAGCGTCTTTTACTTGTATATCGCCATCAATTGTCTTAGGCACGCCAATGACTTGAATGCCGTCTTCAAACATCTCTTGAGCAAGAAATGCCGCATTCGTGTTAGAATCATCTCCCCCTACTATTACAAGAGCATCAAGATTAAGCTTTTTGCATGTCTCTTTTGACAGCGCCATTTTTTCTTTTGTATCTGTTTTAGTCCTGCCGGTCTTGAGCATTGTAAAACCGCCCAGATTCTTGTACTTGTCAACAAGACTGTCGGTAATTTCGATAGCCTCGTTTTCAAGTATTCCATCTGGCCCAAGCAAAAAACCGTAAATTTTATTCACGGGGTTAGCTTTTTTTGCAGCATCATAAAGACCGGCGATAACATTATGTCCTCCAGGCGCAGGTCCTCCGGAAAATACAATGCCGATATTACGTTTTTTGCAGTATTTTTCTTTTAAAGATTCTTCCAGGTCTTCAGACCCTGTTATGTTCTGCACCTTATTATCTATAATGTTCGGCAATTGCTTTTTTGCTTCATTATCAATGACAAATCTAAATTTAGAATTATCCTGCAAAGCAGTATAGGGATATGTAAAAACTTTACATACAGGAGGAGCATATTCTCTTCTTTCAACTAATTCCTGGTTAATATTGCTGGTTACCTTTTGAACTTCAGGATGTTTCAAAAGATCTTCAAGTGGTAATGATTTTTTCTTTGACATAGCCAACCTCCCGTTGCCCCTGGTTAAATTCATAATGAGTTTTCAAATTTCTGGAAGCCTTGTGGAGTGCAAGCCCATTGCCGTTTCCGACATAATGGACATCTTGATTTACACTGATCCGCTCGGGCTGTAAATAGTCGTATAAACAACCCCAGCATTCACGATGGTCTGCCTGTGAGTTACACATGAAAATTTCAACTATTGCGTACTGGTATTCAGGATATGTAGAAACCAGAATGTGTGATTCAGCCAGAAATATTACCGCAGTTACTCCTCTGCCCGGATACGATACGGAACCCTTTCCGAGAACCGTTGCACCCACCTGCTTTGCAGCTTGCTCAGCCATCTGAACTATGCGATCATTATTATTGAGGTCGCCCTTGCATCCGTAGCAATCAATGTTTAATTGAGGAATGGCTTCATGTGAATTCATTCTGGCTACATTCACCTAAGGAACTGGGACGAAATAACTTCCTCAACTATGCATCACAGCTTCAGGCCACCTTTGCCCGATCTCAAAGCACAAAAATATCAAAATAGGCCGCTATTCCATCAACTTTTGTGATTTGAGATCGAACAAATTTGACCCAAATCTATGCACCTACTTAGGGAAGTTATTTCGTCCCCGTTCCTTAATTAACATTTTTCTCTTCAGCCTGTTTCTTGGCAATATTTGGGGGTGTGCTTTGCCTGTAAAGAAGCTTTTTATAAAAGATATGTCAGAATCGTTTGAAGTGGGCACCATTATTTCTGTAGAAACCGGCAAGCCAATATCTTATGAGGGTCTTATTAATGATCTTGAAGATGTCCAGGTGATTTATGTCGGAGAAAGGCATAATGAGCCTTCACATCATGATATTCAGCTCAGATTAATAAAAGAGCTTTTTAAGTTCCATCCATATATTTCTGTAGGCATGGAAACATTTGATAGATCATATCAGCAGATTCTTTATCTTTGGTCTGATGGTGAACTGAATGAAAAAGAATTTATGGAAAAAATGCACTGGTACGCTAACTGGCGGTTTGATTTTGAATTATATAGGGACATTCTACTTTTTCTAAAAAATAACAAAATAAGAATTGTTGGTCTTAATCTCCCTTTCCATATTCCGCCAAAGATAGCCATTGGCGGAATCGAGACCCTTTCTGACGATGAAAAGAAAAACCTTCCAAGCGACATAGACACCTCAAACGCTGACCACAAAGCCTATTTAGAAAAAATATTTAAACAACACAAAGTCAAAGGAAGGGAAAAATTTGAGAATTTCTATATGGCCCAATGTGTATGGGAAGAGATAATGGCTGAATCAATTTCACAAAATTTGAAAGGGAATCCAATGATAGTACTTGTTGGAAATGGTCATATTGTGCATAAATTTGGAATTCCAGACAGAGCATTTCGCCGCACGGGAGCTTCGTTCAAAACTATTTTTCTCGCACCGGCAGGCAGTGGAGCTGAAGTCGAACTTTCTTTTGCAGATTATATTTGGGTAACCCCTTCGATTAATAAGCACCATATGGGGCGGAGACCTCACGGTCACAGATATAGACTTTCAGATAATTAATTTCACTGTGTTATCAGTCGTCGACGTATAACTAATACGCCTTCCTCCTTCTAGCCTTGTGAAATTAATTATCTGAAAGTCTATAAATTTTGAATGATGATTATGAAATATTCTTTTTTAGATAAAAGTTTAAATGAAATTAATGACAAGGTTGTTTCAGGTGAACGTCTTGGCTTTGAAGATGGTATTGCCCTTTATAAAAGCAATGATCTGATTGGCGTAGGACATTTGGCAGATTATGTTCGCCGCAAACTTCACGGCAAAAAAGCCTTTTATGTTTACAATCAGCATTTAAACTTCACAAATATTTGTCTGAACCGATGTCTGTTCTGCGCATTTTCAAGAGATGACGGCGAAAAAGATGCCTTTGCACTCTCCATTGATGATGTACGATCAAGGCTTATGGAACGTATCAATGAACCTGTTCGTGAATTACATGTTGTTGGAGGACTTAATCCTTCCCTTTCGTTTGACTATTATATAGAACTTCTCAATACCATTAAGGAAGTCCGTCCTGATTCAACTATTAAAGCTTTTACAGCAGTAGAAATAGACCATATTGCCAGGGTTGGCGGCTTATCAATAGAAGAAACAATTGCCGAATTAAAAAAGGCCGGACTTGAAATGATCCCTGGCGGAGGCGCCGAGGTCATGAGCGACAGAGTCAGAAAAAAGCTTTTCCCAAGAAAAATAGACAGCAACAGATGGCTCGAAATAATGGAAGCATTACACAGTGCAGGATTAACATCAAATGCAACAATGCTTTACGACCACATAGAAACACTTGATGAACGCGTCGATCACCTTATAAAATTAAGAGAACTTCAGGATAAAACAGAAGGGTTTACAGCATTTATCCCTCTTGCTTTTCACTCACAAAATACAAGGCTGTCACATCTTCCAGGCACTACGGCATTTGACGATTTAAAGAACATAGCCCTGGCGCGTCTTATGCTTGATAATTTCAGCCATATAAAAGCCTATTGGGTTATGATAGGCGAAAGGCTGGCACAGGTTGCTCTTTCATTTGGAGCCGATGATCTGGATGGTACAATAATTGAAGAAAAGATCACGCATATGGCTGGAGCAAAATCAGCAAAAGGTTTAACCCGTGCTCAGATGGAACATCTTATATCTTCGGCAGGGTTCACGCCGGTTGAACGTGATTCTTTTTATAAAACGGTTGTCGGTTCACGGTTCACAGTTCACGGTTGATAAAAACATAAAACTGTTAACCGTGAACTGACAACCGTAAACCGTAGTTGATTAGTTACAAAATATGAATAAATTAGATAGAACAATAGAAAAAGCAGCATCAAACGAGCGCATCAACTCATCAGAAGCACTTACATTGCTCAACGAGGCTGAACTTCTTACGCTGGCTGACCTGGCAAATAAAAAAAGGCAGTATCTTAACCCTGAACCCGTTGTTACTTTTGTTGTTGACCGAAATATAAATTATACCAATATCTGTATTTCAGGATGCCTGTTCTGCGCATTTTATTGCCCTCCGGGCCATGCTGATGCTTATGTAATATCAAAAGAAGAATTAAAAGAAAAAATCGAAGAAACTCTGTCTCTCGGAGGAACTCAGATTCTTCTTCAGGGTGGACTCAATCCTTCGCTCTCGCTTGATTACTACATTGATCTTTTAAAATTTATAAAAGACAATTTCCCTATTCATATACATGGATTCTCTCCGCCTGAGATAGCTTTTATAGCGGAAAAATCCTCCCTTTCCCTAAAAGATACCATAAACAAACTCATCGACGCAGGATTAGGCTCCATACCCGGCGGCGGTGCTGAAATACTTGTGGATGAAATCAGGGAAAGAACATCCCCAAACAAGTGTTCGGTTGATCATTGGTTAGAAGTCATGAAGACCGCTCACGATTGCGGACTTAGAACAACTGCCACAATGATGTTCGGACATATGGAAAAGCCGGAACATATAATTGAACATCTTATGAAAATCCGCAATCTACAGGATAATACAGGCGGTTTTACCGCATTTATCCCCTGGACATTTCAGCCTGACAATACTCGTATAAAAGTAGAAAAAACTACATCTGTAGAATATCTTAGAGTACTTGCTGTCAGCAGATTATTTCTGGACAACGTACAGAATATACAGGCTTCATGGGTAACACAGGGAGACAAAATCGCTCAGACAGCACTTGTGTTTGGAGCAAACGATCTTGGCAGCACAATGATAGAAGAAAATGTTGTAGCTGCGGCAGGAGTAAAGTTCAGGCTGCCAAAAGAAGAAATGATCCGTCTGATCCAGGATGCCGGATATCAAGCAGCCCAAAGGGATTGCTTTTATAATATTATTGTAACTGCTCAGGTTCACGGTTCAATGGTTCACGGTTCAAGGTTAGAGAGCGATGAAGATTGAACGGTTTGAAGATATTGAGGCATGGCAACTGGAACGTGAATTGGCGCAAAAAGTTTACTGTCTGACAAAGAACCATGGATTTGCATATGAAAAGCGCAAAGTAGCCGACCGTGAACCGTGAACCGTGAACATGACAACTATATGCATGGAAAACACAAAACCTGATGGAGAATAAGATATGGTAACATTTGAATCTTTGATTTCACGTAAGAGTAAAGTCGTTGTTGTTGGTCTGGGATATGTCGGGCTTCCCCTGGCT
>JAUWQK010000067.1 GCA_030611115.1 Deltaproteobacteria bacterium | reverse complement strand
CAGGAGGACTATCTGCGACTTGCCGATGCCGCGGACGCTGCCGATGCCGATGCCGTGCAGAAAGCAACAGCCGCGCTTATCCGAACAGTGCAAAACTCAGCGAAGGACATACATGACAAATATCTCAATCCTCCCGGGACTACCGATTTTGCCATCATGTTTTTACCTACCGAGGGCCTCTATTCCGAAGTCCTCCGTCAACCAGGCCAGCTCGAAAAGATCCAGCAAAACTATCGGGTTGTCATTGCCGGCCCAACAACACTCTCAGCGATTCTGAACAGTCTGCGTATGGGGTTCCGAACGCTGGCCATTGAAAAACGATCCTCCGAGGTCTGGAATGTACTCGCCGCAGTCAAGACTGAATTTGGCAAATTCGGCGGCATTTTAGACAAGGTCAAAAAACAGTTGATTGCGGCCTCCAACACAATCGATCAAACCGATGTTCGGACAAGGGCCATAACCCGTAAACTCCGTGATGTCGAACAACTGCCGGCTGATTCTTCTGAGGAAGTTTTGGGTTTTTCTAAGGATGAAGAGTAACCGTTCACGGTTTAAAATGAAGTTTTTACCAGAAGGCATGATATCCATTATTGCCGGAGGAGTAACAATAAATTATGCTTTTAGATAACGAAAATCAAAATTTAAAAGTTCATGAATGGATTGCAAAGTATACAGAAGAAGGCAACTTGAACATTGTAACCGGATATTTTACCGTTGGTGCGTTGGCCTGTCTGTCAAGAACTGTTAATGAAAAGATTAAAGATTATCGTTTTGTCCTCGGCGATATAGTAAATATAGATGCTGTCAAAGACAGGACACTTGATTTAATCAATGAAAATATAACTGTCGAAGCAGCTTTAAGGCTCGACAAATTAGCTCAAGAAGCTGTGGAATTTCTTAAACAAGATAATGTTAATGCCAAGACCCTGGAGCCTAATTTTTGCCATGCAAAGGCGTACCTTTTTAAACCTGCCGCGAGTGATGACAGAGATAACTATTTTATTTCAGGAAGTTCAAATCTAACAGAAGCCGGATTTGGGTTAAAAGAAACAAGCAATATAGAATTGAATATTGCTGAGACAGGCAACAATAACCAGTATAAAGAATTAGCTGACTGGTTTGACGGTTTGTGGATGTGCAAACAGGCCCACAAGGACAAAACGCTCATAGATGAAAACGGCAAAAAATACACAAAGCCATTTAAAGAATATCTAATTGAAGAAATTGAAAAAATATTTATTAAATACTCGCCCAAAGAACTCTATTATAAAGTTCTTTTTGAATTGTTTGGCAGCCAAATAGACAGCAGCCAGGATAATCCGGATTTTAACCGTCAGATTGGAAGGCTTGAAAATACAGTTGTATATAATGCTCTGTATGACTTTCAAAGGAAAGGGGTTTTAAGTTTAATAAAAATGCTCCAGAAATATGATGGAGCCATTCTTGCCGATGCAGTTGGTCTGGGAAAAACATGGAGCGCTCTTGCCGTCATGAAATTTTTCCAGCTTCAGGGAAGAGAAATTATTTTAGCCTGTCCCAAAAAACTTCATAACAACTGGCGCCGTTACCTTCGCCATCAAAATTCCAAATTTGAAAAGGATCGGTTCGACTATTTCATCAGATTTCACACAGACATGCAGATGGAACGGATGGAAAAATACACCGACCGGGCGGATAAACTTTTTACTAATGACAAACCGAAACTGATTGTCATCGATGAAAGTCACAATCTGAGAAATGACAAATCCCAACGGTATAAATTCTTTGTCGATGAAATCTTGAAGCGCAATGAAGATATTAAGGTCTTGATGCTTTCCGCAACGCCGATAAACAATTCGCTGAACGACATCAGGAATCAGTTTAAGCTGATGGTTCAAGGCAATGTGGGTGGATTTAATGAATCTTTAGGAATCAGGAATCTTGATTATACATTTCGTACAGCCCAGAAAGCCTTTAATGAATGGCGGGAAGAGCGCAATCCAAAAATTGGAGACTTCATAAAAAAATTACCCGCAAACTTTTTTACTCTTACGGATTCTTTAACTGTTGCGCGCACCAGAAAGATGATCGAGGGGCAACAGGCCGGACTTGATTTTCCGGTCAAGAAAAAACCGGATAATATTTTTGTTACTCCTCGCCAGATGGGCAATTTCGAGAGTTTCGAGGAGTTATTTAATCATTTTCCGCCGATGCTTTCCGGCTATCAACCTGCATTCTATGTTGAAGCTGATGAAGCAGGAGATAAAGACATCCTTCATGATGAAAGACTGCGAGACCGTTTCCTTGTAAAAATGATGTACATATTGATGGTTAAAAGGTTGGAGTCTTCCTGGTTCTCATTCTATTCAACTGTTGAAAAAATAATGAATCATCACCAGAACGCACTGGATAAAATTAAATATTATCAGGAAGCAAAAAAAGAAAGTACCGTGGAAAATGGTTCTCAAGTCTCATTATTTGAGGAAGATGACTTAGAAGATGAAATAGCCGAATTAACACTCGGCAAAAAACGTAAAATAAATATTTCAGAGATTGATGCTGCCGGCAAATTAAACAAATACAAAAAAGATCTGAAAGAAGATATCGAAGCGCTTAATGATCTTTTCACAAACATGCAACGCTTTGAAAGGAAATTAGGGAAGGAAACCATAAGACCGGATAATTCTAAAAGCGCTGATGATAAGCTGGAAGTGCTCATCGAGAAGATAAACGAAAAGCGAAGGTCGGGCGCCAATGAAAACAACCAAAAGGTTGTGATTTTTACTGTTTACAGGGATACCGCGCAATATCTTTTCGACCAGCTTAAGGCACGGGGTTTCAGCAGAATAGCTCTTGTCAGTGGCAGTGGCTCCAAAACTGACGATTCGGATTCCGAAACAAAGAATTTTGAACCAATCCTGGAGCGATTTACTCCTTTTACCAAATTATTTAAAGAAAAAGAGTGGGGCTTTGAACCAAGCTCTAAAGGTATTTCCGAGAAAGAAGCTTTTGAAGAGTGGATAAACTGGATTTATCAAAATGATGAGAAAACCTATAAGCAGATCCAAAAACCTATCGATATCTTGATTGCCACCGATGTTTTAAGTGAAGGGCAAAACCTGCAGGATGCCGATATGGTTATTAACTACGACATACATTGGAATCCTGTAAGAGTTATCCAGAGAATGGGGCGCATTGACAGGCTTGGTTCTCCAAACAGCAAAATATTCGGGATCAATTTCTGGCCGTCAAATAACATAAACTCTTATTTGAATTTGCAGGGAAGAATTGAACAGCGTATGGCAGCCATGAAACTGGCAGGTTCGGAAGTCAATCTGGAATTCTCTGATACGTTTGCCGAAATGGCAAGGGACGAGAATCTTGAAAACAAGATGAAAGCAAGAATGATGGAGCAAATGCAAACATCATGGGAAGACATTGAAATAAGCGAACAAGGGTTGAGTTTTGATGACCTTTCGTTGGAACGGTACAGGCAGGATTTGCTGGAGGAACTGAAAGCGGATCAAAAAAAATATGAACAAATGCCGCGGGGCGTTTACACAGGTTTTAAAGCTGAAAAGGATGTTTGTCCTGATGATGGAATAATCGCGTTATTGGGCTATCCTGCAAGACCATCCAAAGTAACGGAGCACCAATACCAGACGTATGATTTAATATATATCGACATGAACGGGAAACCTGTTTTACTGAATCAGAAAGAAGTGCTGGATGCCCTGACTGTTCATAAAGAAAAGAGCAGGTATGTGCCGGAGGCAGTGGAAAAAGGTGAAGAACAGACCATTGAAGCGCTTGTAAATTCGGTAAATAACTGGTTGCGAAGTCAGGCCGTTGAAGATGAGCAACAGGAAGACGGCACAGTAAAAACCCGTATGGGCAGCAAAGCAAAGGACCTGCTCTCAAAAATTAAAACCGGAGACAATTCCGCGATAAAAAGGTTAAAGCAAAATATAAAGGTAGCTGATAAGTACAAACCGGATAATTTTGAGCTGATAGCATGGTTTCTTGTGACTAAAAGCGAGGGTTAATATGCGCCTGGACTACTTTGAAAATGTTAATAATTTCTACCCGGCCTTAAAAACATTATTTGAAGACCTGAATATCCCTGTAAATTATATAGCAGAAGAACCCGCAAGGCCGCGGGACATTCTCACAAATACATTTAAGGAAAACCACCCCTCATTTCAGTTGATGGACGATGTTTACTCCCTCGGGATGGTTGATGATGCCGCTTTTGAAGGAAACAAAAGCATAAGCACAGATAAAATAAAAACCGATTACGATGGTCTTTTACTTTTTGGCGTCACGTTAAAAGAGCGGGGTAACGGCTTGCTCCCCACCAGATCACACCTTGCCGAAATTACCCGCGCGTTCAACAGGGAATTTCACTACACGCCTGTCGTGGTTGTTTTTCGATATAATCAATATATTGCTTTTGCGAATGCGGAAAGACAGAAATACAAGCAGGAATGGCGCGAAGGTGAGAAGGCCGGGAAAGTTTCCCTGCTCCGGGACGTGAAACCAAACAATCCTCACACCGGTCACCTGAAAATCCTTCAAGAACTGGCAATTGCCCGGACCGGCAGGAATGCGGTTAATTCTTTTGATGGGCTTTATAAATACTGGCAGTCTGTATTTAACGTATCTGTCCTTAACAGGGAGTTCTATAAAGAACTTTCCAACTGGTATTTCTGGGCATTAAAGAAAGTAACATTTCCGGGTGCTTCTATTAAGGCAGACCAGAATGGACTATTCAAGGAAGACGAGAGAGTTAAGGAGCATAACGCAAAAAATCTTATTCGTCTTTTGACCCGCCTTCTGTTTGTCTGGTTTGTGAAAGAGAAAAAACTTATACCGGAAGAGCTCTTTGATACGTCCTATATCAAAGAGGAACTGTTACAAGAATTTCAACCGCAAAGATTGGGCAATCTCTTTGAAGAAGAAGCCAAAGGCAGTACATACTATAAGTCTGTTTTACAAAATCTCTTCTTTGCCACTCTTAACCAGACAATGGGTAAAAGGGAGTTTCGCAAAGACAAGCAACATATGAATGTTACAAACTTGATGCGGTATAAAAGCTGCTTTAAAGATCCCGAAAAGTTTATAAAACTTGTTGAAGATATCGTTCCGTTTATGAATGGAGGTTTATTTGAGTGTTTGGACCAACCGCATGAAACCATAAAAGGCAGACAAGGCGGTGACAAAATAATTTATATTGACGGCTTTTCCGACCGAAAAGACAATGAGCTGTTCGTTCCCGATTATATATTTTTTGGAGATAAAGAACATGTCGATTTAAGTGAGGATTATGGAAATAAAAGCAAAACATATAAAAGTGCTCCCGTTAAGGGACTGATCAATATCCTTAATTCTTATAAATTTACTATTACTGAGAACACACCCATTGAAGAAGATGTCGCTCTTGACCCGGAGCTATTGGGCAGAGTATTCGAAAACCTGCTCGCAAGTTACAATCCAGAGACAAAAACCACAGCCAGAAAACAGACCGGTTCATTTTACACCCCCAGAGAAATCGTCAACTATATGGTGGATGAAAGCCTGATAGCCTATTTCAAAAACAAACTTTCCGACATTGAAGAGGCCGATGAATTAGATACAAAGCTGCGCCAATTAATCTCATTTGATAATATTCAGCCTTTTCAGGAAAATAAAATCAAAAAAAAGATTATCAAGGCTATAGACGCTTGCTCAATCCTTGACCCCGCCTGCGGTTCTGGCGCTTTCCCCATGGGTATCCTGCAGAAAATGGTGCATCTGCTTCACAAACTCGATCCCGGCAATGAGAGATGGAAACAGCGGCAGATTGACAAGGTGAATGAAGCTATTGAAAAAGCGGAAGAGATTGAAGACAGCTCACGAAGTCAAAGTGTCGTAAAGGAACTCAAGGAACAGATAAGGGATATTGAAGATTCATTTGAAAACAATGAACTGGATTATGGGCGAAAGCTTTATCTGCTTGAGAATTGTATTTATGGTGTTGATATTCAGGAGATTGCAACTCAGATAAGCAAGCTCCGTTTCTTTATCTCTCTAATAGTTGACCAGAGCGTAGATAAAAACAAAGATAATTTTGGAATCAGGCCGCTGCCGAACCTTGAAACCAAATTTGTGGCTGCTAATACCCTTATTGGAATAGAGAAGCCCAAGGAGCAAGTAGAGCTGTTTGACAATCCCGAAATAAAAAAGCTGGAAAACAACCTCAAAAAAGTTCGGCATAAAATCTTCAACTCAAAATCTCCAGGACGAAAACGAGAGTTAAGAGACGAAGATAAAACACTGAGAGAACAAATTGCAGAACTATTGATAGAAGGAGGCTGGGAAAATAAAACTGCGCGTCAACTGGCAAGTTGGGATCCTTATGATCAGAATGCTTCGTCATCTTTTTTTGACCCGGAGTGGATGTTTGATATCAGGAATGGATTTGATGTGGTGATTGGGAATCCGCCGTATTTAAGAATACAAGGGATACTTTCATTTTCAGATGAATTCATTAAATATGTTAAGACTTATTATGCATCTGCAACGGGTAGATTTGACTTATACTGCCTATTTACTGAAAGAGCCTACAAACTAACTAAAGAAAATGGGATTATGAATTATATTATGCCCTTTAAATGGACTAATGCATCTTTTGGGAAAGGACTAAGGGAATTTGTTTCAAACAAAAAAAATATTAAAAAACTCATTTCATTTTCAGAACACCAAGTTTTTACAGCTTCGACATATACCTCTCTGGTTTGGCTACAGAAAAAACGTCAGGATGATTTTGAATATATTGAATTACATAAAGACTTAGACTCAGAGCAAGAGCTAAATCATTGGCTATCAGGTCTAACAAAAAATGATTTCACAAGAATAAATTCAGATCTTGGAAGTGGTGCCTGGCAATTAATAGAGGACAAACACAGAATTGTCTTTGAGCATTTACAAGAAGTTGAGACCAATATAAAATATTTCTGTGAGGGTGTTTTCCAAGGAATTGTTACCGGAGACAATAAGGTTTATATTTTGAAGAGAATTTCAAATTCAGGATTATTTTCAGAGTGTTATTCTAAGTCTTTGGAATGTAATATAAAAATAGAAAATGATTTAATTTATCCAATTTTAACGGGGAAGGAAATATCAAGGTACGAAAGAATCGATTCCGATAACGTCCTATTGTATCCATATAAAAAAGTTGGTTCTAAAACAGTATTGATACCAGAAAAGGAACTTCAAAAGGAATACCAATTAGCTTATCAGTATCTCAAGAAACATTTTGATCGACTGAGTTCAAGGGGAAGTAAAAACATGAATTACCCTTCATGGTATTCATTATGGAACGCTAGAAGCATTGATAGATTAAGCTCTACTAATAAAATTCTGACTCCAGATGTTTGTTATTACCCTCAAATGTGGTTGGATAAAAAGGACGGCTGTTTTCATCTTGATACTAGTACAATGTAAAGTCTAAAGCTTCGCATTCTGTGCGATATATGCTATAGTCGTCTTCAATAGATAAGGAGGGCGATATGGCACCACGATACAGAGTGACATTAACAAAAGAAGAACGAAAAGATTTGGAGGCTATTTC
>JAUWQK010000013.1 GCA_030611115.1 Deltaproteobacteria bacterium | reverse complement strand
ATCTGCCAAGCAGATTAGCTTTTATTTTTGCCTTGTAGGCGCTGAAGTTGTCAGAGTTCAATTTGACGATGCCGGTATCGCTCATTTCATCTAAGGGGCGGCTGCCGGATATTTTTTTGTATATATTGTTTATCTCTTTCTGCTTTTCATAAACCGCATGAACATCAAGAAAGCAGTCAATACAATTGCCGCAGGTCTCGACTTCTTTTAAGCAATTCTTTTTTTGCATCGCAAAGAATGTATACAATGCCAGAGGGGCAAGCATCATATCGAATTCCATTTTCTTGTAAGTAATTTTGCCTGAAATCAGATTAACGGTAAGGCGAGATGTTTCCTCCTTGATTAAGGAAAGAGCAAGTGTGCCGGGCTCTTTCGGTTCTTTGAGCATATCACCGGATAAGTTATCCCTGATAGAAACAAACGGGATATGGATGAGGTTGATCTGCGCGAATTTTGTTTCCTTGTAGAACGGCTGCCTCTGGTTGTTTCTAAGTTCAATGGCTTGCGACTTCCTGGGAGGATAAAAGAAATTGCGGTTGCTTTCAAATTCCGGGGAAACCAGCACATGGTAGAGGCGGTCCTGCGGACGGCCATACATCTGGGCCGCCAGGGTCAGGCAGGAACTCATGGTCTTGCGACCACCGGCTATGGAAAAGAGCACGGCGGTTTCAGGATCTTTTGTAAAATAAAAAGCCAGGTCCATGCATTTTTTTAAAAGCTGTTCATTGTCTGATTCACTCTCGATATCCGGCAGCTCAATGCCGTATTCATCAGTAATTACATGAATATTCCGGTGACCGAAGTCTATGGTTGCGGGGTCAATGCTGTATTCTTTCAGATATCGGTAATAGTGCCCGTTTTTTCCACCCAAAAGTTCAGCAAAGATTTTTTCCTTCCCATCTCGTGTTGTAATCACATGTATCGCATCCACATGCCGGCTGCTCTGGTGCAGCGCATACAGGGTTTCGGTGATAACTTGAGGGCTTAATCCGGTTACGGCTAAGATGACGGTCTTCATTATATCTTCTCCGCTTTGATTTTACCCAGTCCAAACGAGGTCTGCTTTCCCAAATGTGTCTTTGAGCAGAACTCAATGAGAGGTAGATATTCTCCGATCTTTCCCTCAAAGATTACGGAACCGATCATACCGCCCATAAGCATGCTTTTGTCCTGGCGATGCGAGTAACGCTTCCAGTCAAACCAACTGAGATTTGTATCAACAACGTGAACTGTTTCAGCCCTTTTCACAAGCCCTCGGTAATCCAGGAGAGGTTCGCCGTCTCCATAACAGTCGAGAAGGGAAGACGCTCTCCTGAGCATGGCTCTGACAAGGACGTGAAACGGCAGTTCAGCCTTAAACCGGTTTTTGAACTTGAGGCGAAGTGGTGTTTCAAGAATAATTTTGAAACGAAAACTGCTTTTCGGATAGTCGGTTATGGCGAAAAAGGATAAAGCCTCTAAAGAATCAGGCGACTTCAGTTTCTGGTCAACGTCGGAATAAACAATTTGTTTCCCATGTCTCACCACTTCCAAAGCAAATCGGCTCCGTTTGCCGTTAATTTTCTTTCCAATGCCGATCTTGCCCATACGGTCAAAGGCATAAATGAAATAAGGGAGACTATTGTTTACTTCACCAAAAAGGAGAAAGTTAAAATCAAATAATGCTCCTTCCTGAAATTCCGTTTCAGTTGTCAGCGGAGGTTCAATTACAAATGGGTGTGGAGGCGAAGCGATTCTTGAGCCTTCAGACAGCTCCATGGCCCCGGATGTTTCAAAGACCAGGGCATAAACACATTTTTGCTTCAGCAGGCATTTGGTGCACTCTTCTCTCTTTAGAGCGCATACAATATTTTTCAAGGCCAGACCAAATGCACCTCTGAAAGTTGATCCTTTGTAAAATGGCAGGCTTGCCTTATTCTCAAGCCTGCAAAGAAATCGGTATTTTCCGTAACGCATTGCAAATACTCAAACATTTTCTTAAAGTTCTGATCAAATTTCTCCGAAAATAACATGAACTTTTTCATATAGCAAGCCTTGCAACCTTGCCATCAAAGGAGAGGAGCGTTTGAAAAAAGCTTTTCTTGACAAAACATGATATGCGAATTATAATTAGCATATTAATGATGTTAATATGAGATATAATTCGCAAAAATGAAAGAAGTTCTGCTAAAACATAATTACCAGTGGCATGACAGGAGCTTTGATACTGGTATAAAAAGAGATCTTCTTGCAAAGATTATCAAAACACTTGATATCCGCTACGTGGTCGCAATATCCGGAGCTCGAAGATCAGGCAAATCTTACATTTTTAGACAACTTATCAAGCACCTTATTGATTCCAAAGTAAAGCGGGAAAACATTCTGCAGGTCAATTTCGAAGATCCGTTCTTTATTTCTTTGCGTAATGATATTTCTATATTTGAAAATCTTTATTCGGAATTTCTTAACATAAAAAATCCTGCCGGAAAGGTTTATCTGTTTCTGGATGAAATACAGAATATAAATAACTGGCAGTTTTGGGTAAGAGATATATATGACAGAAATGAGCACGTCAAAATTTTCATAACAGGTTCAAATGCCGAGCTTCTTTCTGATGAGCTTGCCACACATCTCACAGGCAGAGTACTTGCTTTTGATAATTTTCCATTTTCTTTTACTGAATATTTTAAAGGGCTGAATGATCCCCATCTCCCGGAACTTACTGAATCATACAGCCCTGAAAAACTTTATGAACATTTGTATCCATATAAAGAGAAACTTCTGCATTATATTGAATTGAGTTTTAAAAGAGGGCTGTTCCCGGAAGTTGCGTATCTTGAGGACATTGAACTTGTTAAAGATATTCTTTCGCAATATTTTCAGAATGTGCTGTTTCGGGATATTGTGCGCAGGTTCTCTATCAGGAAAACAAAAGTCATTGAACAATTGGCATATTATCTTTCTACAAACTTCACTTCCATATATTCTTACAGAAAACTTGCAGATGCAGTGGGAACCAATGAGAATACAGTTAAAGAGTATCTCTCTTATTTTGAAAAAGCTTATCTGTTTTTTTCTGTAGATTATTTTGAGTATTCTCTTAAAAAGCAGTTTAAAAGGAACAGAAAAATATATGCCGTGGACTGCGGAATGAGAGATGCAACTTCATTCTCTTTTTCGAAAGACAGTGGAAGGTATGCTGAGAATACTGTATTTCAAATGTTAAGGCGAATAACCGATAAGGTCTATTACTGGTATGAAGACAGCAGTAAAAAAGAGATAGATTTCGTCATAAAACCACGCAACCAGCCGATTGCAATCAATGTATCATATACTGACGAATTACCGACCCGAGAGTTCGAGGCATTCAAAGCCTTCTCAAAAATTGCAACGCCTGAAAGATCCATAATTGTGACCAAAAAGCATTTTGAAAGAAAAACACTGAATGGAAAAACCATCGAACTTATACCTCTGTGGATCTTTGTATTTCTAAAACTTTTTTAATTCATAAGGCAGTACTATCTTTGCTGTCTTGTTGATTGGGCGATTAATAATGCATCTTTATCGCTTTTGGTTTTCCCTAATAACAGTTTCTTTTTTTTGTTTATAACTTCTCCTTCATGATTTACCACGGTGTTTTTATCGAGGACAAGTAAGCCCAACTGCGACATTACATCCTGTTTATATTGATAATCGTATTTCATCTTTTCTAATTTATATTTCATAAAAATCCAGATCAATGCAAAAACTACCGCAACGGCAAAAACAACTCCAAGGATGATAAGAGCATACTCCACGGTTTTTACCCCTATCTCTCCCAGAAATATTATCAAATTGTCTAATTGAGAAAAAATTATAGAACCAATGCCCAATAATAGCAAAGTCAGTAAAAAGGGGGCCTGTCGAATTAAAGTTAATGATGCATTTATTTTATTAAAAGGATTGTTTTTTTCATTATCCTCCTCAGATGACCCGGAATCCACAGTTTGAGGAGTAGAATGACCGAAAATAAATAAATTAAAGGCAGTTATAAAAATGCCCAATATGAATGTTACTCCAATCGGCACCAAAAAAGATGCGAGAAAATAGTATTTCCAGGGAAAAGGAAGATTGACCGGTTCAAGCTGGAAAAGAAAGCAAGATCCAAAAATTATAATTTCCAGCAAAAAAATCAAGCTGATGTAATATTTAATAAATTTTTTTAATTCAGTTGCATCAAAAAGCGTAGATATGCCTTTGAAGCCATTATTGTCTAATTCAGACATACATATATTCTCCTTATTATAAAAAACTCAGGTAGACAGTCCGAAGGTCCCTAAAAGCCTTCAGCCTTCAGCCTTTAACCTTCAACCTTCAACCTTTAGCCTTTAACCTTCAACCTTCAGCCTTCAGCCTACTCACTTACTTTGTAATGACAAAATTGAAATCCTTATCAGCCCCATATTTATTTTTAGCATATGTGGTCAGCACCCAATGCAGGCCTTCGCTCATAGAATCAACCTTAGCTGATTTTGAGATGGAGACCGACTTGATCATTATGTTAGACCGCGCCCGGATATAGTCGTCTTGTTTCTTTACTTTACCAATAAGATTTTCCTTCAGATCTGATGTAAAAATTGAAAATGAATTTAAACCGCCTATGATACGATATTTAACAATAACGACTTGTTTTGACATTTTACTGCGAACTTTTTTTTCTGCAATATTTAATCTCTGGGTCGCCCATTCAGTCAGTTCTTCTTTATTTTTGATCCATAAAGAAGCATCTGGTAATGCCGGCGCACTCAAAGACTGCTGATACCACTCTATTGATTGCTGGTAATCCCTTGCCACGCCTTTGCCGTAAAAATAATAATCCCCGATCATTATTGCTGAAGCAGGCTCCCGGCTGGAATCAAACGCTTTTGTGAACCATTTCAGTGCTTCCATATATTTGCCTTTATTATTAAAGAAGATGCCCATTTGATAAATGGCAAGAGGATTGTCGTTATCAGCCGATATTGTTAACCATTTTTTGTACGCTTCCTCTTTATCTTCACTTTTCAGGATGCCGGCTTTGTATAAAATGCCGAGATTGTATTGCGCCTTGCTGTATTTTCTATCAAAAAAAGATTGATTTTCGATTAACTCATTAAAATATGATTCTCGTTTCTTAATATTTGCAGATATTAGACTTCTAAGAGTTGCGATTTTCTCTTTGTTGTCTGTAATGTACGCACCCGGGAAATCGTCCGAATATAGTTCTCCAAGAAAGATAATTGCTTTAATATTACCTTTTTTTGCTGCTGTCTTAAGATATTTGACTCCCTTTTTCAGATCATTATTATCATCCTCTGATATCATCGCTATTCCTCTGGAATAATAATCTTGCGGGCTGCAATTCCAGCAGCCATCCCCAAGTAGATAATAGAGCATGAAAATAACATAAATACCCAGGCAAATTCCAAGAAACAATGCTACAGACCTTAATTTTTTTTCTATCGTCATTTAGCGACCCTTTGGCTTTGTTTGGGGCACAATGTTTACGGTAACTGCAAAATCAGAGTATGCGGATCTCCGTGACAATCATTACAACTGCTGAATTTCTCAAGCAATTCCTTTGAATGGGGTTCCTGCCCATGACACTCCCGGCACATTGGAATATATCGGTGCTTATCAGCATGGCAATTGGCGCATTTAAGAAAACTATGTTTATTATTGCCGCTCAATAATTTGTTGCCGACATCAGCATGACAACCCGTACAGACAGCATCTGCCGCATCTTCGGTATAGCCGACCATCAAGGGCGAATGACTCGGGTGGCAAGCATTACACCCCGTATTTCCGATAAATGGTGTATGTGTTTTATCATGGCATTCGATACAAGTCGGTATGTAGCCGTGCCTGTCGTGGTGACATGAAGAGCATGCAGTGTCGGTATGTGCGCTAAGGTTTTGAGTTGTCTCGGCTGCCTGATCAATATGGCAGTTGCCGCAATCCTCAACCATTTTTTCAAAACTTAGACTATCTACAGGTGCATGAGCATTTTCATGACACCGCAGGCAGTCTGGAAAACCGGCTCCATGGAATAGGGTGTGGCAGTCAGTGCAGTTGGGAACAACGTCTTTCCAGTTTTTTCCCGGTTTATATGTGTGAAATATTTTGTGACATTTCTTGCAAACCACCTGATGTGCTCCACCTTTGTCTCTAATGTCCGTAAAAACTGAAAAATGACACCGGGCACAATCACGATTTGTAATCGGTTCGATTCTTTGCTCGTAAAACGCAGTACCACACTCTTCAGCAGCGACATTAATCAACGAAAAGGCGCTCAAGCTCAAGTATATGATCAAAGTGCAACCAACAATGTCGGCGAAAAACTTTCTTCCCATTTTGTGTCCCCATCTTTTATTCGGTTTACAGTTGTCGGTTCACAGTTCACAGTTCACAGTTTTTTAATGAGCCATGCAACGGCTGTAGCATTTCGACCTGTGCGGTTAGCTTTTGGATAAAACTGTTCAACATCCTCTTTACCTCTACCTCATTGACCTGTTGATTAAGTTCTCTAAAATCTCTCATTCCCACCCCTTGTTCAATGCTAACGGCTAAACGCTAATGGCTAATGGCTAACCGCACAGGTTGAAGCATTTTGAATATTGATTTCAATAATTCTTATCTACTGTCTATCTTTGTTAACTGTGAACCGTGAACTGTGAACCGTAAACCATTTCTTACTTGATCAATCCATGAGGATCTTGATGACATGCAAGGCAATCCGGAAATTTTGCATGAATATCGTATTTATGCGGTTCCCCATGGCATGTTTTGCATTTAAGTAAACTTTTATGCTTGTTTTTATGACAATACACACATCCTAATTCATGATGTTTTGTCTGACTTACTGCTGACATCTTTTCCCCCACAAGTTCGTGGCAGATTAAACAGAAAGACGTGTCAATGTCTTCGCCATAGATTACTTCCAACGGCATATGGGGTTTATGGCATCGCAGACAATCATCAAGGGCCATTTCCTCTGTATGCGCCTCATGACATTCCAGGCATGATGAAGATTCGCCATGCTTTACATGGCATTCATTGCAGTCTAATCCGGCGTGTTCGCTCGGATGCGCCTTCATCTCTTTACCCTGGTACGGATGGCAGGATACACAGGCCGAGTTAACAGAATCAGCCTTGCTCAGATCCATCTCCATGGGATAATGAGGATGGTGGCATGATGCACAATTTTCCACCTTATAGTGTGGTTTATCTGACGGCACATGACACAGAGAACATTTTGGAATAACATTTTTTTCAGCAGGAGGATGCTGCTGATGGCAATCAATACATTTGACTGATTTGTGCGCTCCTCCACGCTCGTCAACTGCATTTACCGTTTCATCATGACAACTGGCGCATAAAGCCGGAAGAACTACAGCATCATACTCGATTGCTGAGGGACGATGAGGTTTATGACAAAGGAAGCAGTCCTTATCGTTCATTTCAGGTGAATGAGGCTCATGACATTCCAGGCATGCAGTAGATTCGCCATGCTTTGAATGGCACTCTTTGCAGTCTAATTCGGAATGCGCACTTGGATATGTCCGGTTCTCCTGCCCTTCAGTTGGGTGGCAGGATACACAGGCCGGTTTTACATTATCGATTTTGCTCAGATCCATCTCTTTGGGGTAATGTGGATGATGGCACTTTTTGCACTCTTTTAGAGCATAATGGGAACTTGTATCAGGTGCGTGACAAGCACTGCATTTTGGAATGATATTTTTCCCATGGGGGGGATGTTCCTCGTGACAATCAATACAAGTGACTTTTGTTTTATGCAATGCCCCCCGCTCATTGATTTCCCGTATGTTGCGCGGATGGCACTTGATACAATCCCCTTCGACTAATTCAAGAGAATTGTTCTCAGCCAAAGACAAGGTGCTAAAGAGAAGCATAGCTAACCAACTAATAATACTGACAAACACCTTTTTTCTCATCTTTGCCTCCACGTATAGGGCTTTGGGTTCAAGGTTCAGGGTTCAGGGTTCAAGGGTTGTCGGCTTTTAACCGTGAACCGTTGAACGCTGAACCCTTAAACCTAAGTACTTTATTTTCTACTCTGCTAATGCATGAGGATTATTATGACAGTCAAGGCATAACGGGTATCGTTCATGCATAGTGGCGCCATGCAGATCGGCGTCGTGGCACCCGTCACATTGTGTGACCGCCATATGCTCGCTCTCATGACATTCTATGCAGCCCATTTCAGAATGAGCTTTCTTGCTTGATGCAAGGGCATTGCCCACATCTTCATGACAGCAAGCGCAGTAATTATTGGGAATACCATCAGCATAATTGACTGCTTTGGGACTATGCGGCTTGTGACAGGCGAGACAATCCGCATGGGTCATTTCCTCAGCATGGGGAGTATGACAATCCGCACAGTTAGCCCACTCACGATGAACCATATGGCATTCAGTACAATTTAAACCGGCGTGTTCGCTCGGTTTTGCTTCCATTTCTTTACCTTGATCCGGGTGACATGAAAGGCAGGCAGACGCATCGATTTCACCGAACTCCATCTCAGTGGGATAATGCGGGTAATGGCAAGCGCTGCAATTTTTGATGTTATAATGCGTTGCATCTCCAGGATCATGACACATTTCACATGTTGGAATCGGATTCTTTCCAAGTGGTGGATGTTCCAGGTGACATTCGCTGCAACCTATTGACTGGTGCAATCCGCCACGTTCGTTGATATCTTTGACAGCATATGGATGACATTTTGTACAGTCCTGATCTTCTAATGGAATTATATCAAAATCGGCCGGTTTAACCTCAACTGTCGGCGCGGGTTCCGGTTCGGCTTCAACAGTCGGCTCAACTTCCGCTACGGGTTCCGGTTCAGCTTCAACAGTCGGCTCAACTTCCGCTGCAGGTTCCGGTTCAACATTTTCCGGCAGAACTTGTTCGGCTTCTTCTATTGAAGCCTTTTGAACCTCTGTTTGCGGAGCTTTTTGAAATCTTGACATAACAAACACACTCAAGAAAATTAATGCAATAAAACCGTAAATTAAAATATTATGCTTTTTTTCCATCCCCGTCTCCTTTTTCCACTCTTTTACAAGCTAATGTGATCTCCTAAATACTTAGCTAAATTGAGCGATTTTTTACTCGACCTGCACCAATTTCTTGCGCATCAAGATCCTGGCACATTTCTTCGCAAAGAATCGCTCAACTTAGGTATTAAAAACAAGAAATTAAGCGGCTTTTCCTTTTTTACAACTTCTGAAGGGAAGCCGGAATGTTTTTTGATTTTCAAAATTCTAACTTTTTTTATACCATTATTATAGATTTTTTACAATAAATTTATTTGGTAGCCGTTCACGGCTTGAAGCTCGAAATTGGAAAGTAGAAATCAGGGAGAGATTAAAATAGAAATTGGAAATTGGGAAGAACAGTACAAAAGCATGAAGGCCAAATTTCCAATTTCAACGTTCCGTGAATGTGTAACTACTCAGGTGGATAGGCTGAAGGCTGTTAGGAAAAAGCGCATTTTGAAGCCATGTTTGGTGCAAGAATCAGATGTTTCCGCCAAAGTACGGCAATCGTACTCTTCTGACCCCCTTCAGCCTTCAGCCTAAACAGCTTCAGTCTGACTACGTGAGTAGTCACGTGAATGTTTACATTAAATGTTACTCATGTTCGTGGGAATATGAACCATGGGGATGGGCGTGAACATGCTCGTGCAGATGGACTTCCTTGTCAAAAAGTATTTTCCCTTTGTCCATTGTATATATTGAATCCGTTATTTCAGAGAGTAAATCAAATTCATGTGATATCAGTATATATGAAAGATCAAGTTCACGCAGAGTTTTTTTTATCTTTGTTTTAGTTTTTTCGTCGAGGCCTGTAGTTGGTTCATCAAGAAGCAGTATTTCAGGTTCCATGGCAAGGACTGTGGCCAGTGATACCAGCCTTTTCTCCCCACCTGACAGCTTGTAGGTTATCCTGTCCTCAAATCCTGCAAGATCAAGGAATTCCAGAGTTTTCCGAGCAATATCAATAGCTTCATCCTTTGACTTGCCAAGATTCAAAGGGCCGAATGCAACATCTTCCAGCACGGTTGGGCTGAAAAGCTGATCATCTGCGTCCTGAAAAAGCAGGCCGATTCTTTTGCGCACATCTATAAAGTCTTTTTCTTCTTTTGCAGGCTTCCCAAAAATTTCAATGTTACCTGACAAAGGTTTTAACAGGCCCATTATTATGTGGAAAAGAGTGGTTTTCCCACTGCCGTTGGGTCCCATTAGACCTGTTTTTTCATTCCTTGAAAACTGCAGGTTTAGCTTATCAAGGACTTCAGCTTCTCCAGGATAGCTGAAAGATATATCTATTAGATTGATGATCAGGTTATTGTTGTCCACTCCATTACCCCCAGTAACATTATAATCACGATCATCAAAGCGACAGAAATCGCATCAATTTTTTTAAAAGAAAAATTTCTAATGGTGTAAAAATTACCCTTAAAACCGCGGCACAGCATGGCATTACGCACTCTCTGCATACGGTCAAAGCTTTTTATCAAAAGCATGCCGACTATATAAGCAAATGTTCTGTACGTGTGCAAATTTGTTCCAGGCCTGAATCCTCTCATTTTTATGGCATTTATTAAGCGGATATATTCTTTATCCATGACATGAATATAGCGGTATGTGAAGAAAAAAAGATGCACCAGTTTTTTGGGCAGCTTTAATTCAAGCATGGCATGTCCCAGTGTAAAGATTGGAGTTGAGGCTATAAGCGAGATCAGCATAAGCATCATGGCATTAGACTTTATGCTTATACGAAATGCATATATTAATCCTTCATGAGTTACCGCAAGCGTGCCGATGTTAAACAGGGGTTTCCCTTCAGTAGTAAAGGGAAGAAAAAACCAGAGGAAAATTATCATTATATTGACGGGTACAAGACGCCTGAAAATTTCTCTTGCAGGTATTCCGGCCGTAAGAATAATACCGAGGGAAATAATAAGAGCTGACAAAAGAACCGGCAAACTGTTTGATACAGCCACAACAATGGAGAAAAAAAACACCTCAATTATCTTAACCCTGGGATCAATGCGATTAATCAGCGAATCAATGCTTATTAATTCTTCGACTGCCATTACATCATTTCTTGTAACAATTTAGACTTTTGAAAAAGAACCTGACAGGATAACAGGATAAACAAGATTTTATATAAAACGCACAAACAAAGCCAACTTTCATTGTAGTTATCCAGTAAATCATAAAATATAATCACAACTTGAAGAAGGTGCGTATTAAATTAGCGCCCTTCGGGCGGACTTAAAAGATGAACGTCGAACATCGAACGCCCAACATCGAATTTTGAATAAGGTATTCTGCCAATTTATAAACCGGCAGAGCGAAGCGATTTCATCATTCGATGTTCGACGTTGGGTGTTCGATGTTGGACGTTCAAAAAAATTCACCTATATCCTATCATACCGAATTCATTAGGCATAAAATGGAAATTCCTATACTATCAAGCTATGAAAAGCTGTTGCCGCCTCTGGTGCATGAACTGCGTAAAAAAGTAAAGGCGTGGCGTGATAACGGCTATGAAGGGGCAATAGATACCAGTATCGCCTTGCTGAACTGGTGGTTTAATCAAGAGCATATGCTGCCGAAATCAGGCGGCGCGATGGCGAAGTTTGAATACTACTTTGCCCAGCAAGAGGCGGTTGAAAGCATCATTTATCTTTACGATGTAGTTAATGTTAAGGACAAATATGACCTGCTCCGTTTTGATTCATC
>JAUWQK010000212.1 GCA_030611115.1 Deltaproteobacteria bacterium | reverse complement strand
CCGGACATCATTCACATTCAACATGAGTATGGCCTCTACGGTCCGCAAAAGGGTGTTCAGGTTATCGAGCTGATTGTTAGGTATAAGCTCGTAGGCATACCGGTTGTCACAACGCTGCATACCGTTCAGGAAAAGCTGGATCATGTCGAACAGACTCTTCTGGGTTTGATTGTGAGCGAAAGCTCTGCGGTGATTGTTCATGAGCAACTTCAAAAGGATACTCTGGTAAAACACTTTGGACAGGAGGAAAAGATTCACGTTATACATCATGGTATCAGAGAGGTTGAGGGCATAAAAGATGCAAAAAAGAAGGTGGGGATAGAAGGGAGAAAAGTAGTTCTTTTATGTGGCTATTTCAGGCCGACCAAGGGATTTATAAAAATCGTGAAACTTATGCCGGAAATCTGCAAACAGGCTGATGATATTGTTTTGCTGGTTGCCGGAAAATCGAGGGGATTGGAATATCAAGAGTATCAAAGAGAATTTTATGAAGCGATAAACAATTCTCCGGTAAATGACAGAATCGTGGTTTTGCGGGGACAGTTCCCCCAGCATACATTCGATACGATTGTTTCTGCAAGCGACGTGGTGGTTTTGCCTTATGAGAAGGGCGCTCAAAGCGGGATTGTGGCCCAGTGTTTTGCTTTCCAAAAGCCTGTTGTAACCTCGAATCTTTTAGCCTTCAGAAAGCTTATTAAGCGCAGCAACGGCGGATTGATATGCAAGAGCAATAAGGAATATATACAAACCATTATTAAGATTCTAAGAGATGATGACCTCTGCCGGACATTTCAAAACAATATCAAAGAGTATGTAAAGAATCACAGCTCATGGGCAATAATAGCCCAGCAGCATATTGAGGTATACCGTTCGCTTGTCAGAATTCCCTATGGCAGAGCAAAGTATGCCTACTGGGAGGAGGAAAAATAAAGGGGTCAGGGGGTCGCAATAAGGGGTAGTAGTGTCAAAAGCTTGAATTGTGAATTAATTCTTTCAAAATTGGTTTTTCACTTTTTTGTCTTTATTCATTTTTTTTACTCGAAGCTCAACCATAGATCTTATACGCCATTATACCTCTATTCCAAAGAAATTTATTATAAGAGAATTGAGCGATTTCCTTAGCACAGAATAAGAATAGTAGCGGGTTGCAATCTCATAATTATGATTTACCATTTTTTCCCTTTTTTCAGGTGATTCAAGAATTTCCTTTGCTTTTTGAACTGTTTTTTTTGTCAGAAATCCGTCCATAACTATCAGATCAAAACCTTTTGGCTCTATGTCTCGTACAAATGTGGCATAACGGTTTACCAGCATGGGTTTTCTGAAATAAATAGCTTCAAGAAAGGCATTGCCGAATCCTTCGTAAAGACTGGGGTAGGTGATAAAGTCAGCATGTGGATAGATATCCCAGAGCGAATATTGATTCGGATTTTTCAGTCCATCGTTAACTGGATCAGTTATACCGGCATCAAACAGGCGAAGATCTACACCTCGATCTTTTGCATTTTCTATAAGCCATTCGGCATATTCAAATCCTTCATCTCCTGTTTCGTGTGATATTACGAGCTTATAGCGTGGATCTTTCAAGTCGTGGACAAGTTCAATGGCGTGTTCAATTCCTTTTCGCTGAATGACTCTGGATGGTTGCAAAATCATAACATCATCCGGCTTTAATCCAATTGAATTGCGGAAATCCTCTGTGCGCTTTTCATCCACAAATGGTGGATTTTCAAAATCCAGCACATTAGGAATAATTGTTGACGAAATTCCGGTACGATGAGCCAGCTCTTCCTTGGCTGCTGAATTAATTACTACATGTTCAATATCAGGCAAAGCAAGAGGAAAGGCCATTTGAATATAGTCATTCACAGCATTAACTGTAAAACGCACTCTTTCCCAGTAAAAATCATGATGGTGTGCAATAGTCGGGATCTGAGTTTCAGCAATAATTTCTGTTAAGGCTAATCCAAGAGGGACATGCATGGGAATGGTTAAAGCATTTTCAGCAATCAGCATGTCGATTTTAAAATTTTCTATGAATTCATAGAGTTTTGCTTTCAAATAGGATCTTAACAAATGGATTGCTTCAGTTACATCGGGAGTCCTTCCTTTTTTGCCAATAATCCGGTCATTAATCCATTTATTTTCTTTATGCTTAAAGAAAGCTTCAGTGACCAGAAAGCTGTTTTGAGCATTTCTGTCCAGCTCGCCGGCAAACCAGAAACAGGAATGTCCGCTTTTTCTTATAACCTGCGCCCACTTGCTCGATTCTAATGTAACTCCATCTGTTCCAGCAAAGCGGGTTGAAACAAATCCGATGTTTTTCCCCATTAAATTTTACCTCTATTAACCGGTAAGAAATACCGCTTAAACCATTCTTTCAATCTCTTTTAACTTTTTATCAAGCTTTTTTTCGGAAACAGGAAAGGCGGTCTTAAGTTCCTGAGCAAAAAGCGATACTTTGTATTCCTCGATCAGCCAGAAGTATTCCTCAATTGCCTGTTTTTTTTCTTCCGATACAAAAGAAGAAAGCTTTTTTAACATTTCATTAAGTCTGTCAACATAAATTTTAAATTTTTTTGTTTTTAACTCATCTTTTTCAAAGTTTACGGACGCTCTTTGTGCTCGGATAACAATTGGCTTGATATATCTTGTAATATGGGTCAGCCTCTCATCGTTGTATAAATCCATAAAACTTTCAGGAACAAGCCTTGACAATTCGTTTCTTAGGCCATTAAAAAACTGCGCAGTATTGCTGCCTGGTAGCCCATAAGGCTAAAATGTTACGCTGAGTTTAATTTCGCGAAGTTTGCTGAGGGGCAGATCGAGTAAAAAATCGCTAAATTCAGGTGACTATCCACTTGACACAAATCTTAATAAAAAATATGAACTTAGGGCTCGGTGAGGTAACTTCTCAATAAATCCGGGCAAATTACATTATACAAGACTCGCCCACTGATAATAAAATGTAAGAATATCTGTAACTACTCAGGTGGATAGGCTGAAGGCTGAAGACTGTTAGGAAAAAGCGAAAATAC
>JAUWQK010000141.1 GCA_030611115.1 Deltaproteobacteria bacterium | reverse complement strand
TTCGCGCAGGTGCAGAATGTCATGAACAGCCTCATTGAAAGAGACCTTTGAAAAATGTTTAATTTTGTTCAAGTTCAAGGAAGGCGAAAATTTTAAATGTAGGAATACAGCTTAGCTTATAGCTGATGGCTCTTGAGCTCATAAGATAAAAAGGCATAACAGCTTAACAGCTAACATAGCCTGACGCCGGCACTTTAGTGAAGCTTTAGCGCTATTTGGGCAAAAGGGGGCGTTTTGCAAAGGTCTCCGATGGTGATTTATGTTCAGAGGAAGCTCCTTTAATACAATTGATTCAAAGGCACGTATAATAATTCCGGCCAGATTTCGTGATGTCATAAAAGCCGGAGGCGGTGACGGATTGATAGTTACCAGGCTGGATAAAGCCCTTTTTGCCTATACGTTTGATCAATGGAGCAAGATAGAATCCAAAGTTTTGGCAATGTCTGAAACAAGCGAGTATATGCGCCGCTTCAGAAGGGTATTCATAGGGGGTGCCTCTGATTGTAATTGTGACAAGCAGGGCCGTATCCTGATTCCACCGGTTTTAAGGCAGTATGCGGAACTTGAAAAGGAAATCGTACTTGTGGGGCAGATAGTTCATTTTGAAATATGGTCTAAGGAAAATTACGAGCAGGAAGTAGTGCAGATGGAAGAAGATATGAAAAAGGAGGCTGTCAGCAACGAAATAGCAAAATTAGGGCTTTAATCCTATGTCGTACAAACACATTCCTGTAATGTTAAGCGAGGTTGTTCATTACCTTAATTGTAAGCCAGGGAAAATCTATGCGGATTGTACGCTTGGCGGTTCAGGTCATGCGAGTGCCATTTTGGAAAAAATTCTTCCAGACGGGATTCTGATCGGCATAGATCAGGATATAGACGCAATAAAAAACGCAAAAAAAATTTTAAAATCATACGAGTTAAATATCCATCTCTTTCATGATAATTTTATAAATCTTCCGAAAATTCTTTCACAATTAAATATTACTGCTGTAGACGGCATTCTTCTCGATCTTGGAATTTCATTTCATCACCTCGACTCAAGTGGACGGGGTTTCAGCTTCAGAAAAGATGAACCGCTGGATATGCGGATGAACATTGAATCAGATACAACGGCTGAAGAGTTGATAAATACGATGGATGAAAAAAGTCTGGCTGAAATTTTTTTTAAATATGGAGAGGAACGCTATTCACGTAAAATAGCAAAAAAAATAGTTAATGTAAGAAAGAAA
Organism: Deltaproteobacteria bacterium; assembly: GCA_030611115.1. Next base: position 3,412 of record JAUWQK010000141.1, on the reverse strand, counting down.
GAAAAAATTAAATCCAGCAGGCAGTTAGCGGAAATCGTATGCGGAGCCGTTTCCGGCAAAGCATCATCCAGGAGAAGGATTCACCCTGCCACTCGGGTGTTTATGGCTGTTAGAATAGCTGTTAACAAAGAGCTGAATATACTCAATTCATTCATGGAAACCGCCTTTGACTTATTGAAGCCTGAAGGCCGGTTCTGCATATTATCATTTCATTCGCTCGAAGACAGGATTGTAAAAAGAAAAATAAAACTCATGGAGGGCAGGTGCATATGCCCGCCGGCTCTGCCAAGGTGTGTTTGCAATAAGACAAGGGTTATACGATCTTTGACCAAAAAAGTTTTGCGGCCGACAGAAGAAGAAGTTGCAGCCAATCCAATGGCAAGAAGCGCAAGGATGAGAGCCGTAGAAAAATTGAGAATTGAAAATTGAAAATTGAGAATTGAGAATTGGTGGTACGCCTTCGGCGTGCTCATTTAAACAATTACAAAACGTTAAAAGGGTGTTGAAAAGTACTCATTATTTTTATCTGTTTAAGCTAATATTTTAATAGGTTAGGTTGATTACTATGCTTAAATGCAATTTTTAGTAGTAATCAATGATAATAGTCTGAATATATTACAAAACAACAGATTGTAAGGTAGTATTTTTCAACACCCTTAGAATGTCTATAATAGATTTTCAGATAACTGGTTCTGTTCCCAAAAACAGACGCTTAATGTTTTCAATATGGCGCAGGTAGATAACTATTGATATTAACGCAGCACACATCGCCAGTACTTTTGAATTTGTCGCCTTCCATACGGCAACTGGAAGCATTAATGCCGCTCCAAGAGATCCGACAGATACACGGTTGCATAAACATATAAACATTATAAAGGTCAGCATGGCAAAAAAACACGCTATCGGTGAAATTATAATGAAACATCCCGCTGCAGTTGCGACACCCTTTCCACCACTCTTAAATTTTAGAAAAACAGGAAAAAGATGTCCTGATAAAGCTGAAACAGCTATAAGGGATACATATATTTCAGCCCAAAAACCATTAACACTCGTTAAATTGATTGCAAGATATACAGGGAACGCACCTTTAAACACATCGCCTGCCAGGGTAATTATTCCCAGCCTGTTTCCTGCTATTCTTCTAACATTCGTGGCGCCTATGTTGCCGCTGCCCTTTTGCGTGATATCAAGGGTTGTAAACAACTTTGTTAAAATAAAGCCCCAGGGAACTGAACCGAGCATATATGCAAAAATTACAAGTGCCGGCAACTTTAATATATTTACAAGATCCATTATAAGTTATCCCTAAAATAATAATTTGCCACGGATTTTCACGGAATTACACTGAAATTTACAAACTTGTAACATTTTAGATTTATAAAACAAACCGATCGTGAGTGAGCTTGCGGATATACTCCTAAAACGGTAGAGTATTACGAGTTTGTAAATTTCTACTGAATAATCAAACAGTTCTATAACCATGACCAGATTATAGTGATAATGCCGGCGAGAACAAAATGAGTCTCAACCAGAAATTCCAGTCTTATACCGGGAAGCATATAGCCTTGTTCAAAGGCTGAAAGAATCACAAATATGAAAACCGGACAGATCGCAAGCAAGAAGCCAAGGGTTGTGATAAGCTGAAACGCACTTGACAGCAGCAATGTTGCGAGAATAACAGTTAACATGATTTTTAAAAGGTGCATGGTCCGCTTTTCTCCCAATAGTATCGGGATAGTTGCCCTTCCTACTATGCGGTCGCCCTGCATATCAAGGGTGTCAAAAAAAGCGGTTCTGACAAAAACCATGCAAGCTGACAGAAAAAACACAATAATTGTGCTCACGCTAATACTCTCAGATGCTGAAAGAGTGGGGAATATCGAAGTAACGATTCCCCAGGCTGCTGCTATAAGAACCGTCTTTGACCCTGGTATATCCCTTATCCTGCGATATCTGCCTCCAAAAAGGCTTTCCGGCACGAGCCTTATGTTATATGAAAGGCCAAGTAAACTCATGAGGAAAAGAATCAAAAAAGAAGCAATACCCATAAGATAGGCGGCAATCAGGCCTGCACTGCCGGCAAATACAGCAAGAGCTGCTAAAAATACCTTATGCTTCCTGTAAAAAAGAGCTCTTTCAGGATCATTGTAGTGATCGGCTTTACTGCCGATCAGGTTGTTTAGTATGTGCATGGACAGAACATAAAGTATAGATATAAGAACATGAGGGAAATGGTGCTCGATTCCCTGTAGCCTGGTGCAGGCGTAACACAGGCATCCGGCACCAAGGGAAACATAGATATTTGTCAAAAGAAGTGATCGTTGTATTGAAAAAAATGCTTTGCGCCATCTCTGCTCTTTTTTAAAAAATAAAGATTCAAGACTTCTGTAAACTCTTTTTGTTATCCAGTTCGGAGTAGAAGCTCCTGCCGTTAATCCTATGTTTTTGGCTGAGGCAAGGGCTTTTAAATCAAGCTCATTTTCTGATTCAATGTGGTAAGAAGGTTTTCCTGATTCTTTTGCAATTTTAGCAAGCCTCTGTGTGTTAGCGCTGTTATGGCCGCCCACGACTATCACCGCATCTACTGACTTTGCAAAACGTTTTACTTCTGCCTGCCGCTTTGATGTGGAATCACAAATAGTATTGAAGATTTTGTAGTGCGGGAATTTTTTGTTCGCCCATTTTTTTACTTCTTCAAAAAATTCTATGTTCTGAGTGGTTTGAGCAACAATGATGGCCTTTTCAAAGGCGGGAAGAGAATCGAGGTCATTAATATTATCAATGGCATATCCCTTGCCATCTGAGTAGCCGAGCAGTCCTGTAACCTCCGGATGATCCTTGTCGCCAACAATTATTGATGTATAACTCTGCTCGGCGTGTTTTTTTATAATGGTTTGCACCTTGATTACACGTGGGCATGTGGCATCTATTATTGTAAAGCCGGCTTTTTCCAGTTTTTCCTTTGCCTGGGGAGGAACTCCGTGCGCCCTTATCAGGACAGTGCCTGAACCGTGATCCGGTATATCATCTATAACGGATATTCCCTTTTCTTTTAAAAGGTTCAGGATGTGTGGGTTGTGTATCAGAGAACCATATGTATAGATAGGATTTTCGTATTTATCCGGCGCGTCCAGAGCCATTTCAACTGCTCTTCGTACGCCCATGCAGAAGCCCGCGGTCTTAGCAAGTAATATTTTCATCTAATCAGGTTTAGATATCATTGATATTATAGCTTATCAATCCGGCTGCTATTTTTCCTTTAAGTTATACATTATTTTATGAGTTGTTCATGAGATGCTGGTTAGATATATTTTATGCTCTACAAGAGAAAGCGAATGAATACGCGCTTTTAAAAGTTTTTGCTCTCCAAATATGTTGTTTAATATAAGACCATCGCCATCGGGTTCGATTG
>JAUWQK010000002.1 GCA_030611115.1 Deltaproteobacteria bacterium | reverse complement strand
CCCCTCCCTGGGTGCGGTCATCACAATATCTTTTATATTTACTATTCTGGATAATCTTGAAACTTTATCAAAGAAGAGTCCAACATTGTGGTAATTACCGGCAACTTTAATTGAAACAGGAATTTCAGCATAGAAATCTCTATTAATTTCTGGTTTAGGCTGAAATAAAAGAAATTTCAGGCCGGCATCCTTGCCGGATTCGGTAATGCTGGTTAGTAAAGAAGGAATTTCTTTTTTGTTGGGCAACGCTTTCATGGCGATTTTGTATTGAGCTTCGGCTATTTTCATTTTTTCTCTATATTTGTTAAGCTGCGCAGCCTTTTTTTTGGTAGAAACAAGCTTGTTTTCAAGATTCTTGTAATCTGAGCTTAATTTGTCAAGCTTTTCAAATTTTGGAAGATATAAAAAATAAACAAACATCCCTGTAATTACAATGAAAGTTGCAACACATATCAGGATTCTGTGAACTTTTGATATGTTTCCAACTTTTTCAAATAAGGGTTCAATAGGTTTTAAAGAAATGTCGAATTTCTTCATTATTTTTTTGCCTTATGGGTAGCAACTTTATCACCAGGTATTTTATTACATGAAATTACAAATCCTTTAAGATTTGTGTACTTATTATATGTTTCTTGTTTCAGGTTCCTTAAATTTACGCTGGAAAAAAGTTTTGAGCCTTCTAAGCAAGTCATAAAATCAGCCACTGTTTTATTATCAAGAGCAAACCCTTTAATTGTGACTACTTTTTCTTTTGCCTCAAGATTAGTAAACCACATCCGCTTTGGAATTACCATAAATGTCATTGTGTCAAGAAGACGGACAGGCTCTTTGCGATTAAGCTCAAGCTTTTTTATTACGCCCGTTTTTTTATTGAGGATGCCCAGCCTTTTTTTGATATCCGTTATTTCTTTAATTATTTTGTTGTATTTGGCTATTTCTTTTTTAATGTTTTCTATTTTAACATCATAGGCGTTAATCTTGTTGTTCAACGATATATTATAATAATACATGGAAAGAGTGACAAATATAATCGAGAGAAAAAATGTCGAGACCTGGAGACGTATGTTCTCTTTTTTGCGTGCAGCTCTATAAGGTAGTAGATTAACTTTTATCATTTGTCATCAACTCTTCTTAAGGCGAGTCCCATGCATATAGATGCTTGAGCAGCTATCTGCTCAAGGTATGAAGGATCAAAATGCTCAGCTATATGTAATTTTTTGAAAGGATTAATAGTTTCTACATTAGATGATGTTTCAGTTGCCAGAAGTTGACGGAATTCCTTAATCTGGGCGCCACCGCCGCTGAGCATAATACTTTTTATCTGCTCATCGGGGTTTGTCGAATAATAAAAGTCAAGAGCGCGTTTTATTTCGATGCTCCAGTCAGAAACTACAGATGAAATAAGTTGTTTTAAATCATCAGGAGATATTTTGTCCGCCTGTTTACCAAGCTTAAGCTGTTCGGCTTCTGCATAAGAACAGTCTATAAGAGAGATTATCTTTTGATTTATCTGGCTGCATCCCATGGAAACATCTCTCATGAATACAGAAGAATGGCTTTTCAGTATGTTCAAAGATGTTTTGTTTGCTCCTATATCTATCAGCACTACATTTTCATCAGTTAAGTCATAATTAGCTTCAAAAATATTTTGCAGGGCAAAGGCATCAACATCAATTATACATGGGTTAAGCCCGGCCATTTGAACAAGATTAATATATTCACCAATCATTTCCTTTTTGGCCGCAACCAGGATAACGCTCATTTGATCTGAGCCGGGTTCCGTTTCTCCCAGGATTTGATAATCTATATTAACCTCGCTGATGTCGAAAGGGATATATTGTTCTGCTTCCAGATGAATGGTTTCCTGGAGTTGTTCTTCGGTTGCGGTTTGCACGTCTATTTTTTTGACAATAACCGAATAACCTCCGATTGATACGGCAATATTTTTTTCTTTTATGTTATTAGCCTTAAATAGTTGACGAATTGAGTCGGCAACATTTTCCGGGTCATTTATATTGCCTTCTTCAATTGCTCCCGGGGCAATACTTATCATTCCGAAATTCTTCAGGGCGAGTCCCTTTTTTGTTACCGTAATTTCTCCGGCCTTTAAAGCGCTGGAGCCAATATCAAGGCCGACTAAGCTGGGAGCTTTTCCAAATATCATTTGATAAACCCTTAATCGCCAAATATCTTGTTTTTATCCGAAAGTTTAAATCCCAGGGCCAAAAGAATCTTTCTTTACAGTCTTCAGCCTATTTATTTAACTAATTACATATTATTATTATTAAATCAAGTTAATTACTGCAATTCTAATTAAAGCGTTTTTTCTTTTACAGTTGTGCTTTACTCTCCCCCTATCCCCAAGGCTAAGCCCTAATAATACTATCAATGGAAATAAAGCTTTACCTTGACTTTAATGGTTAATTTCCTTATGTTTGCAATAAGTTAATTTTTCTAAACTTTTTATATCGACTAATAGTTGAATAAAAACCCATGATACGATTTCTTGAATTTGCAGGGAGACCGCTTGTATGTTTTGTTGAAGAATGCGGCAGAATTATGCTCCTTCTGCTGTCAACCATATCGTGGGCGTTCCGTCCGCCGTTTCGTTTTAGAGTAATTTTTAAGCAGATGGAATTTGTTGGAGTCAATTCCGTTGGCGTTGTTCTGATTACAGGCGCTTTTACAGGCATGGTTCTCGCTCTTCAGACGTATCATGGTTTTAAAATGTTCGGGGGCGAAGCCCTGGTGGGCTCAACTTTGGCTCTGGCAATGACCCGCGAACTTGGGCCTGTTTTCACAGCCTTAATGGTGACGGGGCGTGTTGGTTCAGCGATGGCGGCGGAACTTGGCACCATGAAAGTCACAGAGCAGATTGATGCGTTAAATACGATGTCAGTCAGTCCCGTTCAATATCTGGTTATGCCTCGTATAATCGCCGCAATATTAATGCTTCCTGTTTTGACAATTATATCTGATTTTGTCGGTATTGTGGGCGGCTATTTTGTCGGAGTTAATCTTCTAAAAATCAATTCAGGAATTTTCATAGCCAAAATAATCGATATTGTTGAACTTGATGATATTTTCAATGGACTTATAAAAGCTGCATTTTTTGGATTAATTCTTTCTCTTGTAGGTTGTTACAAGGGAATCTATACAATCGGCGGCGCTGAGGGAGTTGGAAGAGCGACAACTCAGTCGGTGGTCTTGTCATCGATATTGATTTTTATTAGTGATTATTTTCTTACGGCAGTCATGTTCTGATGATCAAACTAATAAAGATAACTAAATCATTTAAGAGCCAAAAAGTTCTGGACGAACTTGATCTTAATATAGATCCTGAAAAGATTACCGTTATTATTGGTCAGAGCGGAGGAGGCAAAAGCGTTCTCTTAAAGCATATTATAGGTCTTATAAGGCCTGATTCCGGGCAGATTATCATTGACGGAATTGACATTACAAATCTAAATGACAAAAAGCTTAATGAAATACGAAAAAAGTTTGGTATGCTTTTTCAGGATGCAGCCTTATTCGACTCGATGACGGTAGGTGAAAATGTGGCTTTTCCTTTAAACGAACACACGCGATTATCAAGAAAAGAGGTTAATAAAACAGTTAATGAGAAGTTAAATCTTGTTGGATTGGAAAATGTGACACACAAAATGCCTTCCGAACTATCGGGTGGTATGCGCAAGCGCGTTGGACTTGCAAGGGCTATTGCGCTGGATCCCAAAATTGTACTATTTGATGAACCCACAACAGGCCTTGATCCTATAATGCGCGAAAGCGTTGATGAGCTTATTGTGTCGACCCAGAAGAGGACAAAGGCGACCTTTGTTATTATTAGTCATGATATTGAGTCTGCCTTTACGATTGCACATAAGGTAGCCATGTTATATCAGGGTAAAATTGTTGCTGTTGGGACACCGGATGAAATACGTTCATCAAATAATTCTTTTGTTAAACGATTTATTAAGGATTTAAGAGGGCAGGGATTAGGGATTAGGGGATTAAAGTAAAGGATTTAGGGATTATTGATTATTTGGTGGCATGGACAAACTTGTTTGTCCGTGTTTGGAATGCTGGAATTAAGGAATTAGGGGATTTTCTTTGTCAAATTTAAGCGTAGAAGCAAAAGTCGGTGTTTTTGTCGTAATTGGAATGATAATTCTTGGATACATGTCCATGCGGCTGGGTAAGCTTGGTTTTAAAAGGGATAAAGGATATGAGGTTAATGTATATTTTGATTCAGCATCCGGTCTTGAAGAAGATGTTCCAGTTGAGATCGCAGGAGTTGAAGTGGGCAGGGTCCGCAAGATTTTACTTGAAGACGGGAAAGCGCTGGTAATTCTGCGAATAGATTCCAATGTTAAACTTAGAAAAGATGTTAAAGCTTCAATCAGAAGCAGGGGAATACTTGGTGATAAATATGTTGTGCTGGTTCAGGGCTCCCCGGCAGCTCCCTTGATTGAACCGGATGGGCGCATTATGAGCACTGTCCCTACAACAAATTTGGATGGCCTGATGAATGTTCTCGGAGATGTGGCAAAAAATATCAACAAGCTGACACGTTCGTTTGCGAATGTAATGGGAGGTGAAAAGGGCGAAGCTTCACTTCGTTCAATAGTTGATTCTATGCAGTCTGTGGCTGAAACCCTGGACAGAACCGTGCAGGAAAATAACGAAGGACTTGTAAAAATAATAACAAATCTTTCCGAGTTCTCAGCGACAATAAATGAAATTTCATCAAAGATTAATAAAGGAGAAGGAAGCATAGGGAAATTAATTAACGAGGAAGATACCGTTCAAAGGTTAAACGGAACACTTGCGTCGCTTAAAGAAATAACTGAAAAGATAAACAGGGGAGAAGGATCATTAGGAAAGCTGATTAATGAAGAAGAAACTGTTGAAAATATAAATTCAACCCTTACCAGCATAAATGATTATATGCAAAAACAGGAAGCTTTTAGAACATATCTGGATTACAGAGGAGAATATCTTTTTGACAGCAATGAGGTTAAATCCTATCTTACTCTTCGTATTCAACCAAGGGAGGACAAGTATTATTTGCTTCAGGTTGTTGATGATCCGAGTGGAGTGGAGTCTGAAACAGATATCACAACGACTACAAACGGAGTAACCACGACAGAGCATATTGAAAAGAACGAAAAAAATGAAATTAAGTTTTCAGCCCAAATCGCCAAGCGTTACTATGACCTTGGCTTGCGCGGTGGAATTTTTGAATCTACAGGTGGTTTCGCATTTGATTACTATCTTTTCAAAGATCGCCTGACCCTCTCACTGGAAGCCTTTGATTTTGATTCAGACAGCAATGCTCACCTGAAATTCAAAGCAGATTTTACACCATTTAAGCATTTATATATCACTTCGGGTTTTGATGATTTTATAAGCGATGAAGGGAATGAATCTTTTTTTATCGGAGCTGGAATTAACTTTTTAGATGATGATCTCAAAACCCTTCTTTCGAACCTTCCATTTTATAAATAAATAAAACTACTCAGGCGTTTAGGCTGAAGGCTATAGGCTGAAGGAAACAGATGATTCCTGAGCGTTATTCTCTATATTTAAGACAAAATCTCCGGCCGCTTAATTTAGGTAATAACATATTGGCTTCTTGGAGTCTTTTCCCTAAAAGTCTTCACCCTATCCACCTGAGTAGTTACAATATTTTTTCTTTAGCCAGATCTATATAGATAGAGTCTTTATAATCAGAAATAATTTTATTAAAAGCCTCAGCGCTTTTATCTTTGTTTCCCATTACTGCGTAAAGCCGTCCTAAATTAAACAGAGCTTCATCTTTATTTGCATCATCAGGTCCGGACATAATCATTTCAAGATATTGCGCAGCAGCATTGTAATCTTTTTTTCCTTCCTGAGAGTACGCAAGACCGCTCAATATAAGGTTTTTAACAAATGGATTATTTTCAAACTCTGAAAGGGCTTTATTATACAATTCCGTCGCTGTATCAAAACCACCAGCATTGTAACAGATGTTTGCATACATAACCCTTGCCAGTTTTGCGCTATCCTTTCCCCAATTGTTTTCAATAATCTGATTAAAATCATTTGCCACTTCCCGGCAGGCTTTTACAGCCCCTTGTTCGGCTTTAATTTTTTCATGTTTGACCAAACTGTTTGCAAGCAAAACAGAAGCTTTGCTTTCAGCGCTGTCTGAATAATAGTGGACTGAAGAACAGACTATTATTATAGCAAAAATCACCCCCACTGCAGATAACATTGGAACTTTATGTTTTGTTAAGAACCCAAGAAATTTTGCTGAGAAAAAGATAAATTTATCAGGTTCTTCAAGCTGTCGTTTCCTGGATCGGCTTACGCGTTTTTTCGCCACAATTCCTCCCTTATAGACTTTCAGATAATTAATTTCACTGCGTTATCAGTCGTCGACGTATAACTAATACGCCTTCCTCCTTCTGGCCTTGTGAAATTAATTATCTGAAAGTCTATATTATGATTTACCATACCAAAGACTTATGAATCCACCCCTTGTCTCCATCAGCATGCTGAACATAAATCCAGTTGCCTTTGCGCTTTAAGGTTTTAAATGGAACCCCTTTTTCAGTTGCGAATAAAATTTTATATTTTGTACCTGGGCCTGATCGGACGTTACAGTTTTCTTTATTTGTAATAACTGACGGTATCTTGCGGACAAGAGACTTGTGAATCCACCCTTTATCTCCCTCGAAATCACGAAAACGATACCAGTTACCGGACTTTTTCAGAACAAGAATCGGATGATATTTTCCAACCTTCCACAGGATGTCATACTTTGTACCGGGCCCGGAGCGTATGTTGACTATAGAAGATGTAGCAGTCAGGCGTTCAGCCAGGGCAATACTGCTGAAAATAATTAACAGAACTATTGAAACAGAAGCAACAGAACAAGCTTTTATCAGGACATAAGTTTTACTTCGCATATTCCTTCGAGGTCCTTTTTAAATTTAACTGCATCTTCTTTTGATCCAACAATTGAATCAAAATGCATGGGGATTGCAATCTCAGGCTTCAGGCGTTTTACTGCCTCAGCAGCTTCTTCAGCGGTCATCACATAAGTGCCTGAAACCGGCAGCAAGGCAATATCAACTGCAAATTTGTCCATTTCAGGGATAATGTCCGTATCTCCGGCATGATAAATCCGGATTCCATCAATAGTTATAATGAAGCCTAACCATCCATTGGTTTTTGGATGAAAAGCCTTGTTGGTATTATAAGCTTCGACCGCTTCGATATCGATTCCAGAGACATTTATTTTATCTCCTGGTTTTACAACTCTGACATCACCTGAAAGTTTTTTGGCTGATTCTGCTTCAGTAACAATTACAGTGTCTGGTTTTATTGTTTTATCAATATCTTCAATTGAACAATGATCATAGTGAGAATGAGTAATCAGGATTATATCTGCGGGCATGACTTCCTTTATCTGAAATGGATCAATGAGAATTATTTTGTCATGCGCATTTATTGCGAATCCGGCATGTCCAAGCCATTTAATATTTTTCAGCATCTTGTGTGACATGTCTGTCCCCCAACGGTTCACAGTTCACGGTTCACAGTTCACGGTTGATTGCCTAAATTGAGTTTTTACAACTGAGTCCCTTGCTTCTTGTCAGCCTTTGGCAGATATGTTTTCAACCGTAAACTGTAAACCGTCAACCGTTTATATTATACATTATAAAACAAAAGTGCAGGCAATTCAACACAGGTTAGTTTGTTGCCGTAAACAGCGCCGGTATCAATTCCTATTTTGTTGGGCTCTACCAATGGTTCCCTATAGGGTGTATGCCCAAAAACAACTCTTTTCCCAAAATCAAAATTCGAGTGTACGAAATCTTCACGTATCCAGAGAAAATCCGCAGGATCCTGCATTTCAAACGGGATGTTTTCTCTAAGCCCTGCATGTACGAATATATAATTATCACTTTCATAATAAAGTGAGAGTGATTCAAAAAAATCAAGGTGTTCTTGAGGTATCGGGGGGGAACCAGTCGTCCGGCTTTTTTTCATGTAGCTTTCCAGAGTCGGCTGTCCTCCATTTATCAGATATCTAAGCCTGTCTTTTCCTGAAAGATATTTTTCCAGCATCTCCTCGTGGTTCCCTTTTAAAAATACAATTTTTTGAAAATGTTTTTTTAAATCAATCAGATATTCAACAACATCAAAAGAATTGTGACCCCTGTCAATATAATCTCCCAGGAACAACAGGATATCATTATTGCGATCTATCTTAATTTTATCCATAAGTGCACACAGCTTATCAAAACATCCATGTATGTCCCCTATGGCAAATATTTTTTCCATCAACCCCTTAGGTTAAACCTAAAATCTTTCCACCCTGATAGACACAAAAGGCTGCCGCCCAGGCTATAGAAGTGCTGTAAACTATACTGAACAAAGTCCATTTCAGGGAACCGGTTTCCCTGCGTATTGCCGCTATTGTTGCGACACAAGGAAGATATAACAATACAAAAATCATTAATGAAAGCGCGGAAAGAGACGTCATTTCAGAAGATAAAAGTGCGTTTTTGAGAGCATCCGGCTCATCTGTTTCTTCGGTAGCATAGAGTATTCCGAATGTGCTTACTACGATTTCTTTTGCAACAAAACCGGTAAGAAGCGCCACGCTGCCGCGCCAGTCTATACCAATGGGAGCAAATACAGGGGCTATGGTTTTTCCAATACGGCCCATGAAAGATTTTTCAGCTTTTTCGGCTTGTTCAGCCAGTTTAAGTTTTGTAATTTCGGCTTTTTTTTGTTTTTCCGTAAAAGACGCATTGATCTTATTTATTTCTTCATTATAATCCATTGAATAGTTTATATTGCGTGGAAAAGCTGTGAGCATCCACACAATAACCGAGCCAACAAGAATAATACCCCCCATTTTTTTCAGGAACATCTTGCTCCTGTCCCACATATGGATAATAAGGCTTTTTATCATTGGAACCCTGTATGGGGGCAGCTCCATCACAAATGGAGCGTCAGCGCCTTTGAAAAGTGTAGACCGGAATAAGCGTCCGGTTATAATTGAGAGAATAATGCCGGTAATATAGATTGAAAATATTACAGTTCCTGCCCTGGCGCTGAAAAAGGTGCCGGCAAGCAGAATATATATCGGCAGTTTGGCTGAACAAGACATAAATGGAGTTATTAGTATTGTAAGGATTCTGTCTTTATTGCTCTCAAGAGTGCGGGTTGCCATGATTGCCGGGACATTACAGCCGAAGCCCATAAGCATGGGGATAAAGGACTTGCCGTGCAGCCCTATAAGATGCATTATCTTATCCATTAGAAAAGCCGCTCTTGCCATATATCCTGTATCTTCAAAAATTGCGATAAATAAGAAAAGTATCAGAATATTTGGAAGAAAAATTATAACGCTTCCAACGCCCGCTATTATTCCGTTTAAGAGAAGCTCTTTAAAAAGACTATCAGGAAGAGAGAGCTCTAATATTGCTGACAACCAGTTGACTCCGCTGTCTAACCATTCCATTGGATAGGATCCAACAGCAAAAGTTGTCTGGAACATAATCCATATAAAGAGTATAAAGATAGGGAACCCGACAAATCTGTTCGTAAGGACGAGGTCAACGTTCCTTGAAGTGTCTATGCGCCGTTTTGTTGATTTTGTTACAACCTCCTTTATGATTCCGGCGATAAATCCATATCGCTCATCTGTCATTACTATTTCAGGATCATCATCAAAACGGTCCAAAAGATGCTTGCGATGTGTCTCGACTTCCCGAAAAATTTCCAGGCTTTTATTTCCGGTTTTTTGACGAACGTGTTCTCTAACGATTTTGTCATTTTCGAGAAGCTTTATAGCTGTCCATCTTATATTATAAGGAAGATTTTGTTCTATGCGTTCTTTGATGAAGCTTTGAAGTTTTGAGATGGAGTTTTCAATATCGTTGCTGTATTTAACCTTGCGTTTTTGGGAGATCTTTAATTTTGACTCGGCTAATTTTATGGCCGCTTTCAGCAAGCTGTCAATGCCTGTATTTTTGTTTCCTATTGTGAAGACTACCGGGACATCTAAAAGCTCAGACAGCTTATCGGCATCAATTTTGGTTCCTCGCGAAGTTGCAACGTCGGCCATATTCAGAGCAAATAAGACCTTGCAGTCAAGTTCTCTTAACTGCGTAGCGAGGTAAAGGCTGCGCTCAAGGTTGGATGCGTCAATTATATCGATAACAACATCCGGGGACTCTTCAATAACAAAATCCCGTGCAACAATTTCTTCTATGGAAAAAGGGGTTAAACTGTAAGTTCCGGGAAGATCGATAATTTTAAGATCATGCCCGAATTTACTTACAGAACCTTCTTTCTTTTCAACCGTAACACCCGGCCAGTTCCCTACCTTTTGTCTTGTTCCGGTAATGTTATTGAATATTGTTGTTTTGCCTGAATTTGGGTTTCCTGCAAGGGCTATTGTAATACTTTTTTTGTGCATTAAGGAGTCCCTGTTTTGTAACAGTTCACAGTTGTCGGTTTACAGTTAACAGTTTTATGTTTTTGATGGTCTAATAAAAAGTCGAAAACACACATTTTTTGTCATTCCGGCAAAAGCCGGAATCCAGTATTTTCAAGTAGTTGCAACTGCTATGGGCTCCGGTTTTCACCGGAGTGACGACTTTTTACGAGACGGTCATGTTTTGATCAACCGTGAACCGTGAACCGTGAACCGTTACCCTGTTTTTACAATCCATCAACGGTTATATTTGCAGCCTCTTCAACCCGAAGGGATATATGATACCCCTTTATAATCAATTCAAGCGGATCTTTCAAAGGCGCATATTTTTCTACGTAAATTTCTGTCCCCTTGGTTAGTCCCATTTCAAGCACCCTTCTGCGCAAGGCTCCATTATTACCTCCCACATGGACAATTATTCCAGTTTGCCCCTCTTTCATTTCGCTTAACAACATTAGAAAAACCCCATAATTAGTGCCTGTCCGAAAAGTATTTTTTTTAATGCCGGCAATAGTTTCAGCTTATTTGTAAAAAAGCTATTAGCTGTTAGCCATTAGCTCTTAGCTGAATGTGTTCTCTATTTGATTTTTTAAGCTAAAGGCTAATTGCTAAAAGCTAACTGCTAAAAACTTTCGATTTGAGAATAGCATCCAACTGACTATGATTTCAGGTGTTTTGAGTTTTCGTTCGGGCACTATCTAATCGTCTGAACAATTATCTTCTGCGCCAGTCCGTGTCCGATGGCGTAACGGTTGCAATCTAAAGCTATAACCATTTGTCCATGTCCGCTGTTGGTAATGACATCAATCTCGTCTCCAATTCTTAGCCCCATGCTTAATAAACGCATGCGTGCAGTTGATCCTCCAGTAAAATCTTTGATTATGAGTAGTTCACCCTGTTTTGCCATTACAAGGGGCATAAGTTTTAAATGGCTTTTAAGGCATTCCGAACAAATACCATAGATTTCCAGCTTATGCTGGAGCATGTGGAAACCATAAGCACGGGACACTTGTGTTTGTAAATTTTCGATCTTTTCGTTTTGGAACTCAATAATTTTTTTGCATTTTGTACAGATCATATGATCGTGATGCTGGCAGAGATGCCTGTGCTCATACTGTACAGGTCCGCTATTAAATCTGATTTTCTGGGCAAAACCGAATCGGCATATAAGTTTAAGCGTTTCCCTGACAAAGTCGGGGTCAAATTCATATCCGTTTTCTTTAAGAAGCTGAATTATTTCATTCACGCTAAGGTGATGTTCGCTTAACAGAAAGACTTCAAGCACCTTGAACCTATCTTCAAAATCAGAAATATTTTCTTGCTTAAAAAGTTTTTTAAACTGTTCCTTTTCGTGGCTGTGAACTTGCTTCATGTTAATTCCTTATTTTCAACAATAATACCGGTTTAAGTGGTTGTCTATAAGGCTTTTTAAAACCTAAATTGAACGATTTTTTACTCGACATGCACCAATCTCTTGCGCATGCGGACTCGCGAAAAGTCTCGACATATCCATTGATATGCCCATGCTTTTCGCAAACCTTGCTGCATCAAGATCTTGGCACACTTCTTCGCAAAAAATCGCTCAACTTAGGTAAAAGGAAAAATGCTTTTGTATGAAGAAGATAATCATGTTTGTGACTTATCTGGAGTGGCCGGGTAGTTCATAAGTAGTACATGAGCCGCTCGAGCAAGTCCTTGTTGTAGCGCTGGGTTTATTGCTGGAATCAGAGCTGTCTCCCATTGCAAAATTAGTAGAGCTGATGATTCGTTCAAAATCCTCTGATTTACATTCGGGACATTTAAGTTCAACATCTTCGTCTTTATTCATAATAAGCATCTCAAAATAGGCCTGACATTTTAGACACTTAAATTCATATATAGGCATTTTTTACTCCTTAAAAAATTTATTTAATAGTAGCAGTTCACGGTTGTCGGTTTACAGTTAACAGTTTTATGTTTTGAAACCGTGAACCGTGAACCGTGAACCGTAAACTGTTACAGATATTTTAACAGGGCATTTTTTACGGTTAAGGCGTTTTTTTGAGCTGTATTTTTGCTGTTGTCAATAATTACTTCTGCAAGAGGGTTTTCTTCGTATGGAATATCAACCCCTATCACCTTGCCCAAATCTTCAAACTTTGAGCCCTTTTGCTTTCTTTCCAAAGCCCGAAGGTACATTTGCGAAACAATATGACCATTTTTGCGTTTAGATTCCCGTTCTATACATACTGAAAGAGGGCATTTTATCATTACCTCCGCAAAACGCTTGATTTTTTTTCTGGCATTATCACGGTATAATTGTTTATGAGCGGTGGCATCTATTATGACATTAATCCCATTTTGCACATTTTCCGCTGCAAGATCAACCAGTTTTTTATAGATAAAATCACGTTCGCTATCAGTATATTCCGGTTTATCAACATATTTTTTTCGTATTGCATCAAGCTCAATTCGTTTACAGGTTATTCCTTCATCAGCCAGCATATCATATACAAGCTTTGACATTTTACTTTTACCTGAACCGGGAAGCCCTGTAAACCATACAGCCCAGCCTTTAGCGAGCCCTTTATTCGAGATATTTGTTGATTTCATCTATATTCATTGTATCTGTTGCCAAAATATTTCTTGTGAAGTTAAAAAGCTTTTTGCGTACATCTGCAGGATGGTTTGGATACCATTCAGGAGAAGCTATTACAAGACATCTGAAAGCATAAAAAGGTTGAATAACTTTAAAAATTTCCTGATCTTTTGTCTTTTTTAGGTAGGTTTCTATAAAAATATCGTGCAGTTTTTTATAGTCACCATATAATTTGCCGTGCTTTAAGAGAGAATAAAGCAGATAATTAATACTCAATGTGGAAACATCATCAGCAGCTTCCCCGTATTCTCCCCTGCTTCGATCAAATGTTGAAAAATCGGTTCCTTCTCTAAATTTGATATTCCACGGATGAAAATCACCGTGTTCACGGCACAGGCGGTGGGTATATTGTTTTAGTTTCCAGCGCCATTCAACGCAACGCTTTTCAATATCACAAAAAGCAGCATCTGAGAAAAATTCATAATTTCCCGGGTATCCATCAACAATTCCCATTATGCATTCGCCATGCCCAAGAAGCTCTCTGACTTTTCTTGTATAAAGCTCGGGCTCATCTTTTTTTTCGCTGTGAATTTCAGCCAGATACTCGCCAAGCGTTTTTGCCCTTTCTATATCAAGATCGGTCAGGGTCTCAGTTTTAAGGCGCTTTAAATCTAAAAAGTAGTCAGTTCCTTCGACTTTTTCCGTGAGTAAAAAAAAGATGTTTGCATCTCGAACAGAATGAGCTGTTCCTTCAGGGTTGAAATATCCGACATCCAGAGGATGGGCGTGTTTGGGAAGGCGTTGGCCGGCATCATACTGAAACATCAAAACGTTAGCTCTGTCCCATAAATACTGGTGGCCGTATTTATCTTTTCGCATTGTAGAAAATACGACCGAGCGGTCTTTACCTTCTTTGCGAAATGTAACCAGAAATGTATCTCCATAGCCCAACTTTTTTATTGTATCAGTAAAGCTTCCAAGCTTTTTGACTCCAAGAATTTCAACTTTTCCGCCAAAACGCTCTTCCAAATATTTTTTTATCGCATCTGTCTTAACAGGAATATTTGTCAGTTTATCAGTCATTTTCTTCTCTCATCTGGCGCAAGGTTTCTTCTAAGATCTGCAACCGATACCGATCCTTCGGATTTTGTGACTCACGTTTCAATGCAACAATAGTCTCAAGACTAAGAACATAAACTTTGAAACCCTGAAATTCTATTTCAACAGTATCCGTAAAAAGTTCATCGAAACCACGGCCCTCTTCGATGACCGCCAAAACATCCAGCGGCCCGAAACGTGTTGTTAAAAGTACATGTCCTTTCCCTTTCAGGTCCTTCTCATCCGGTTCTATTACTTTGTCATCGGGGCGGCGTTGGTATGCATCAATTGACTTTAGGAACTTCATCAGCTTCTCAATGTTTTCATCGGTCTGACGATGAACAATATCAAGGTCAAATGTGGTAACTGGAGCTCCTTGAACTACAGCAGCCACCCCACCGACAAGAACAAACTCTACACCGGCTTTTTTGAGTCCCTTAAGCAGAGCGCTTAGATCGGAGACCCGAGGTTTTTCGTTTTTTAAAGGCATTTCTTAACTCAATAAGTGCTCGTATTGTATTGTCATTTGATCGAAGGCGTTCTTCAGGTGTCATTTTTAAAAACATTTCAATTAAACCTTTATCTACCCCGATTTGCATATTCTTTTGCTTATCGCTATGTTGCACCATTTCGACTATCATGCATTCGCATGATTGGGCATTTGAGCTTGAGGGAAATACACCTTGACTTCTTTTTCAATCTTCTTTCCTATCTTGTTTTGAGCTATTTTCATATTGTACCGTACCTGTAGATTAAGCCAAAACTCTGGTTCTATTCCAAAATATTTACCAAGCCTTAGTGCGGTATCAGCAGTAATTTCTCTTTTACCATGAACAACCTGGCTAATTCGATTTGCTGGTACACTAATGTCTTTTGATAATTGATTTTGAGTGATGTTCATTGGCTTAAGAAATTCTTCTAATAGTACATCGCCCGGTGTAATTGGAGATAATGTTTTTGTCATGGTTTCACCCCTTATGGTAATCAACAATTTCTACTTTCATGGCACTTTCTTCTTTCCACATAAAACAAACACGCCATTGATTGTTAATTCTGATGTTAGGTTGACCTTTTCTATTCCCCTTTAATTGTTCGAGCCTGTTTCCTGGTGGAACTCGCAAGCTATCTAACGATACGGCAGCATTCAGAACTTCAAGCTTTATCCGTGCAGTCTTGGAAATACTTCTAAATTTTTTTACATCTAAATCATTAAAAAGTTTTTCCGTATCTTTGCATTTAAAAGTCTTTATCATGGCTTAATGATATGATAAGTTACGTCAACCGTCAAGAAATATTTTATATCTATTGTAAGCGTTCACGGAACGTCGAAATTAGAAATTTGGTCTTCATGCTTTTGTACTGTTCTTCCCAATTTCCAATTTCAAGTTTCAAGCCGTGAACGGCTACAGAAATTTATATTGTTTGTTAACTCTGAAACATTTGTTATAGATAACTACTCAGGTTGGTTAGGCTGAAGACTGAAGGCTTTTAGGGAAAAGACTCCCGGAAGCCAATATTTTCTTAAAGCGTCCCAACCATAGAGAATAACACTCAGGAATCATCTGTTTCCTTCAGCCTATCCACCTGAGTAGTTACACTTATTGAAACTAAATTAATCTAATGGCTTTATACATGGAGATTTAAGAGATGGTGCTTACCTGGGTGTTATTTGTTGTAGGATTGTTGATGCTTTACTATGGAGCGGAGTGGCTTGTAAAAGGAGCGTCCAGTCTCGCGCGAAGCCTTGGTTTAACGCCACTGGTCATAGGCTTGACTGTGGTTGCATTCGGCACTTCGGCACCAGAGCTTGTTGTAAGTATTATTTCGTCTTTGCAAGAAAAGAGCATGATAGCCGTAGGCAATGTTGTTGGAAGCAATATTTGTAACATAGCTCTTGTCCTCGGTCTGGCGTCTTTATTTATGCCCATTAAAAGCAATGCATCCGTTGTTAAGCGGGATATTCCTATTATGCTCGGAATATCTTTATATCTCCTGCTGATTTCTCTAAATTCTAAAATAGGAAGGCTTGAGGGGGCTACTCTGTTAGGTGGAATAATCATTTATGTCTGTTTGAACTATTATTATGCGGTAAAAGGAACTAAACAAGCATCAAGCGGAGAGGGCTTTAGTAAAGAGCTTGCAGCAGAGGACATTGAAGACATTCCTTCCAGGGCGAGGCAAATTACCTTGATTGTAGCGGGAATTCTATTCGTAGTAGCAGGTGCACAGATACTCATAGACTCGGCAGTAAAAATTATGCATACATTTGGCATAAGCGAAAAGTTTATCGGACTTACAGTTGTAGCATTAGGAACTTCGCTTCCGGAACTTGCCACTTCCGTTATTGCAGCTATGAGAAAGGAAATGGATATCAGCATCGGCAATCTGGTGGGAAGCAATGTTTTCAACATACTCGGGGTGCTTGGGGCGGCCTCTCTGGTTAGACCTGTTTTGATTCCAGGTGGTTTTATTCAGAGCGGTTTACTGATTGATTACCTGGTTATGATGTTTATTAGTTTTCTTCCCTGGGTAATGATGAGAAAAACAAACACAGTTATGAGAAGAGACGGAGTTGTCCTTTTATCCTGCTATGTTGGATATATAATCTATCTTACAGTTAAGGTATTGTAGTCAGGTGGATAGACTGAAGGCTGAAGGCTGAAGGTAGAAGGCTGAAGGTAGAAGGCTGAAGGAAGAAGGCTGAAGGTAGAAGGT
>JAUWQK010000169.1 GCA_030611115.1 Deltaproteobacteria bacterium | reverse complement strand
AATTCCGGGACGCTCTTTCATATATTGACATATCGAATACAATCTATTGTAAAGATAGGATCGTCACGAAAGCGCTCAAAGGAAAATAAATTTATTGCAAAGTAATTAACCAATATATCAAGGAGCGTCCCATAAAGGCCCCATAAAGGCCCCGTTTCAAAAATTATCAGTAGAACGAAAAATAGAAAGTCAACATAGTCAACAATGTCGCCTAAATTCCTACAATTCCCCTGAAAGGATAGAAACGCGTAATTTCAACCCCGTCCCCCTTTTCGTCCCCGTCTCGATAGATAATGGAGGCGGACTGATCTTTGATTCCTCATTCAGCAGAGTCAGATTATTGATAATATCTTTGGCTCTCCGCTGGAGATCACCCTCCTTCAGACGCTCCATGTAACGCCGTAATCGATATTGCTGCCGCCAAAATTCATGCCGTTTCAAAATGAAAATCTTCCTTCAAACAAAAAAACTTGAGATCACAGATAGTCTGTGAAACATAACTTTGGAATAACCGGTCTGAAAGAGCGCCGGCTTTTTCAAATCCGAGTTCATCACATTATTAGGAACGGGGACGAAATAACTTCCCCAAGTAGGCGCATAGATTTGGGTCAAATTTGTTCGATCTTAAATCACAAAAGTTGATGGAATAGCGGGCTATTTTGATATTTTTGTGATTTGATAGCGGGCAAAGGTGGCCTGAAGCTGTGATGCATAGTTGGGGAAGTTATTTCGCCCCCGTTCCTTATGTGCCTCAAAATCAATTCCTAAATGATAATTTTTAAAAACCTATTAATTCCTTTTCTGCTTCGTTATAAATTTCATCAATGCTTTTTTGAATGTTAATCGTATGCTCAAGGGCTGTTGCTGTTTTGCAGTAATGTTTAATATCATCCAGAGACAAGACCTTACCTTTTCAGAAAAATGTGATCCATTCCCAATTAGTTGAAAAGCTACGAAGATATACCTAATGTAGGACGAGGTTGTCCTTTAATCATAATCACAGATTGAACCCCTTGTTCATCAAGCACTTTGAAAGACTCATCGGCAAAATTGTTCATGGAAAATTTCTTGAATGTATTTTTTGACATTAGTCGCTTTTTAATGCATCTGCCCATTCCATTTTCAATAGTGACTCTAAAGCCTTCATCCTCTGCATTTATTTTCCCCTGCCCGAGAATATACCCTGAAAGCACAAAAACTTTCTTTCCAAATGCAGCATAGAGGCAATTGATAAAAGAGAGGCTTGTCAAATCAATATCTTCTTTACTATCAACAATAGAAGATATATGAGCCACTTGTTCTTCGTCTAAAAACCCTTTCATCATCATTAAAGGTATTGATTGGCTCATCAATTCAGTCGGAGTTACTTTAATGTCAGCAAACTGATCAAAGCCACTGAAAACCGCCCCTGCGATTTCAATTATAGAAAGTATTTTATTCAATTGATCATTAATGGGTGGAAAATCCGAAGAATGAATATTCAATTCGAGTGACCTATTGTTTATTGTTATTTCCATTTTAAAGGTAACATTTTCAGAAACTGCGGAATGTCTTATGAAATTAGCAGCTTTTGATAGCTTCGATATGCGTATTCGATTGTCGGGTTGGAAAAGGTTTAAGTGCACATTCACCCTGTTGTCTTTCACAGACAGAATAAATGACATAATTTCAGAAGAAAACCTTAGCTTCCAATATTCAAAAGGGATGAATGGGAATAAATTGCCAGGGGAATAATATGTAAATGAATCTTGGAATAAAATTGATCCTTCTTCTCCAGTTATTACAACATCGGCTTCTCCAGTCGGTGGGACTTCACCAACCGTAATCTTCGGATTGACAGGTTCAATGTCAGGATGAAGTGAACGAGGAATACCAAATCGAACTTCTTCAACACTCAGTGAGTCAAGATTAATCTCCTTTGTGACCCCGATACCAAAATCAACAAGGGTTTCCATTGTGGAAGCATATGACATCTTGGACAATGTAAAATGAACTTTTGATCGGTATTCATCATACCCAACATTATTTATCCACTCACATTTTTTCATAAAATATACTTGTGGATCATCCCCTACATGTTTTCTGATAGCATTTTCCAATGAAGCCCCATTAGGGGTGTCGATCATGTCTGCATTGGAGTATGTCAGTTGCATACTGCATCTATGCAAAAGTTTGCCTGGCTGAGCTTCTATTTCTCTGAGCCTTTCTAACGTTTTACCGATCCAGTATTCGCCCATGTGTACAATATATACACGCTGAGGATCTTCCTTCCCATCATATTCAATAACAGTAAAAAAGCATGGTAAGGGGGATTTTGCCATCCTTTCCCAATTGGTTAATTTAATGTGGTTGATTTTTCCTATCCTCTTATCTGTAGATTTTACTTGAACCAAACAAGATATTTCAGGGGGTCTAATGTCCAACGGATAAGAAATCCCGTTTGCAATTTTAGCCTGCGGAAATTCCAGGAATATATCCCATCCCTTTTTATCGTAATGAACTCTGTTGGGAACTATTCCCTTTTGAAGAGCCCATCCTTCAACTTTGTTTTCTCCAAGACCGCCTAAATCTCTATCAGGCATTATTATTCCTCAGTGTTGGACGTTTGATATAAAATGTATTTTCACCAATTCCTTTTCCGCTTTATTATATACTTCATCAATCCTTTTCTGAATGTTAATCGTGTGCTTGATAGCTGTTGCTATCTTGCAGTAATGTTTAATATCATCCAGAGATAAAACCTTGCCTTTTCTGTCTTTCAGCCATTTATTGCAAACTTGATAGCCGCCGATCTGGTATTGCCAGACGTTTTCTTCTAATCCTTCAAAATACTGATCGTTGTTGATGTAAACGCGTTCATTCCTTTTGTCATATTTGATTTTGTCAACCCGCTTATCTCCTGTTCCCTGGAATTTTGCCACAGGGGAATTAAGTTCAGGTGATTGCATAAGATGCATATCCGCAAGATGCTTGCCGTATTCGGCTAATTTTTTGAAAAGGCTTTTGTCTTTTGTAAAAGGGACTCTCGGAAAGTCTGTTTTAAGAAATTGTGCGTATTTTGTGCGGAAAATATTAGAGTAGAAAACAGCGTATATATAATAGAAAATATCTTCAGGGCTCGGCTTTGTTTTGTAGGTTTCAGATAAAGCAGAAAATATTTTTTTGCTGATATTCGGTTTTCTTCCTTTTGAGTCTTCCAGATAGCTGAAAAGGTCTTTTTGATCAGGGTCGGGGTAGAGGTAAAGGGGAAAATTGGAGCTCCCTCCACGGTAGAATAAGTTAAAATCCTCAATGTAATTTGAACAAAAAACAATGTTCCACAGTTTTTCAGTACCAACTACCTGCCCTGCCCGTCCAACACATAGAGCTAAATTTTCCTGCATCATATGCCGCATAACACTCCTGCGGGATCTTTCAACCAGCACGTCATTATAGAATATCCATTGGATATCAAATGGCCTGTATAAAATCTGAGCAAATGAATTTTCCCAGTCCCTGTCGTTTCTTAATTTTTCCCGTGCGGCTCTTAGCTTCCAGTTTGATTTGTCCTTGAGTTTATATGGTTCGCCTATCAACTCATCCGGTATTTTTTCATCGCAAAACATCCTGATGCGCCGCTTGAGGGCTTTTTTATCTGTATCAATAACAAATTTGTCCCTTGCGGTAACGATCCCTACGCTGTTTACTGGAAATATATTTGTTATTTTCGGCGACCTTTCATAAAGCTCCAGCAGTTTTTCATCCCTTGGAACAAAAAGATAAAATTCTGATTTAGGTGTTATCTCCCGCCATTTGGTTGAATTAATATCATTGCTTAAAAGCCAGTCGTATTTTTCCTTTCTCATTCCCCATAGTTCGGAATGAAAAACCTTTCTGTCTTTGTCGTTATTCCTGTTTTTTATAAACAACGCAATGGCCGTACCCTGGCGGATATCAAACACGTTTTCATCCCTTGATCCATCAGGACACTTTTCCTTTTTCAAACTGTTGCCGTGCAGATCAAGCAGATAGATTTCGTCGAAGCTGTTCATCAACGACTCACGCATTCCTCTGAAAGTGGGATTATCTAGATAACTGTGATTGGTGATGAATCACAGGACTCCTTCGCCG
>JAUWQK010000070.1 GCA_030611115.1 Deltaproteobacteria bacterium | reverse complement strand
GGACAGGCTTCGCGGGAATGACGAGTACCTGATACGATATTTCACGCATGACACGACACTAGTTACGAGTGTATTAAGCTTGAGGCTGAAGAGTATGATGTATAATTATTGTTGCAGAAGTATTATTATTCGAATTTTAATAATAGTTGTTCTTTCTATTTTTTTATCCGGATGCGGCAAAAAAGCTCCCCCCAAATCACCGCGCCAGGTAGAGCCTCCTGTAGTAAATGATTTGAGTTATAGTTTAGATGGAGACAATCTTAAGCTGACCTGGACTATTCCGGAAGTAAAAGGAAATGTTAAGTCAGGTTTAGGCGGTTTTTATGTTTTTAGATCCAAAAAATCAGTTTCAGAGTCTGATTGTAAAGATTGCCCGAAGATATTTAAACGAGTTGCCGATATTTCCCTTGAACATATGGGAAATTCAGGGAAAGACAGTATAAAGTATGCTGAAGCCCTTGAGAAGGGCTACAGGTACATCTACAAAGTAGTTATCTATACCAAGCACGGAGTGACCGGCAAAGACTCCAATATGGTTGATTTCACTTATTAACAGGCTATGTATTCAAGGTTCACGGTTTTATGTTTTGATCAACCGTTAACTGTAAACCGACAACCGTAAACCGTCACTCAACAGGTGGCTTATGCATCATTTTAATTACCGGGATAATGAGCTGTATTGCGAAGATGTTCCTATAAAATTGATTGCAAAAAAGGTGGGCACTCCTTTTTATTTATACAGCCATGCGACCTTGAAGCGCCATTTTCTTACATTTGATGATGCCTTTGATAGTATAGACAGGCTTGTGTGTTTTTCTGCAAAAGCAAATACCAGCCTGGCGGTTTTAAAACTTTTTGCAGATCTTGGAGGCGGCCTTGATATTGTTTCAGGCGGCGAGCTTTATCGTGGTTTAATGGCTGGTATTCCCCCGGAAAAAATAGTTTATTCCGGTGTCGGAAAGCGCAAGGATGAGATTGATTATGCTCTTAGCGCGGGAATACTTATGTTTAATATCGAGTCCCTTGAAGAACTTGAGCTTATAAACGATAGAGCGGGTTTATTAAAAAAGAAAGCTCCTGTTGCCATTAGAGTCAACCCTGATGTTGATCCGAAGACCCATCCTTATATTTCGACCGGACTTAAGAAAAACAAGTTTGGAATTAACACCGAAGCCGCAATTGACTGCTATAAGATTGCTGGCGGGCTTAAGAATATTGATGTTATTGGTATTGACTGCCACATAGGATCGCAGATTACAGAAGCGGAACCTTTTAAAGATGCTCTTAGCAGTATAAAAACTCTGATAAACAAACTCAGGGGACTCAATATTGATATCAAATACATTGATATGGGCGGGGGGCTTGGAATAACCTATGATAATGAATCGCCTCCGCATCCCGGCGAGTATGCCAGATCAATTATGCAGGCAATTGAAGATATGCATGTAAAACTTATTCTGGAGCCGGGCAGGGTTATTGTAGGGAATGCGGGAATACTTGTTGCTGAGGTTCTTTACAGAAAGCCGGGAAAGGCAAAGGAATTCGTTATAGTTGATGCAGGAATGAATGATCTGGTCAGGCCTAGTCTGTACGACGCATTTCATGCCATTATGCCTGTTGTTGAGCTTGAGGGCGAAAAAATAGTTGCGGATGTTGTGGGGCCTATTTGTGAATCAGGAGATTTTTTAGCTGTTGACCGAAGAATTGCCGATTTCAGGCAGGGAGATCTTCTTGCGGTGATGAGTGCCGGTGCCTACGGATTTGTCATGTCATCCAACTATTGCTCAAGGCTTAAAGTGGCCGAGGTTATGGTAAGGGATGACGAGTTCCATGTTGTCAGGGCGAGGCAGAACTACGAGCACTTAATTGAGGGGGAGTCTATACCGGCGTTTCTTTAACCGACGAGCAACGCAGTTATGCGGGATGGATCGGCGCATTAAAATGTGAAGTTATTTTTGAGCGAGCCCTTAGGTTTAAATCAGAAATTTACAAATTGTGTGCTTCAGCTTCAGGTATATTCAAATTCAAACCATGAAAAACTCACGCATAAGATAACGTAAAGAAAGAACTTGCCACGAATGAAAACAATAGTAACAGTTCAACAAGTCCTTAATAAACAATGACAAGATCCTGCAAGGTTCTTTCTTAACGATATCTAATACGCTCAAACAGTTTCCTGTTTTGAATTTGAATATACCTGAAGCTTACGCTCAATTTAGGTTAAAATTAAAACGGAAATTTAATGGATCAGATTACTTTCTACAAGATGAGCGGAAGCGGCAACGACTTTATTATTATTGACAACAGAAATAGAGTTGTTGACGAAAATGATTTGCAGGATTTTATTGCAAGGGTCTGCCGCAGAAAAATGTCTGTTGGTGCTGACGGCCTTATACTTGTGGAAGAATCTGAAAGCGTTGATTTCAAGTGGCGTTTTTTTAATTCCGACGGAAGCACTGCTGAAATGTGCGGGAATGGAGCAAGATGTGCTGCCCGCTTTGCATATTTAAACGGGATTTCAGGAACAAAAGTATCTTTTGAGACAGAAACCGGTATTGTTTCAGCTATAGTTGAAAACGACCAGGTAAAAATAAAAATGCCGGACCCCATTGATCTCAAGACAGATTATAATCTTGAGCTGGGAAATGGTTCCATGCAGGTTAGCAGTGTAAATACAGGAGTTCCGCATGTGGTTATCACGGTTGATGATATTGATGATGTGGAGGTAGTAAAGACAGGAAGAGAGATAAGGTTCCATGACAGTTATGCACCTGCCGGAACAAATGTAAATTTCATATGCGCCGGAAATGACAATACCATATCAATTCGAACATATGAGCGAGGGGTAGAAGATGAAACCCTGGCATGCGGGACGGGTTCAGTCGCAGCCGCTATTGTAATGCGTTATAAATCAAAAGGAAAATCTCCTGTAAAGGTTGTTACAAGAGGCGGGGGACATCTTTATATCTATTTTAAAGAAGATGATGGAAGATTTTACGATGTTTTTCTTGAAGGCGATGCCCGTGTCATTTATAAGGGCTTTCTCCGGGAAGATGCATTGAAGGCTTAGAGAAGAGGAATAAAAAGTATATGATCAGAATTGAAAAGTCAGACAGATTAAAGAATTTACCGCCCTATCTTTTTAAGGAGATAGACAGGCAAAAGGAAGAAGTCAGAAAAAAGTGCGTAGATATTATTGATCTTGGTGTCGGTGATCCGGATATGCCTACACCTCCGCATATAATTGAAGCATTGAACAAGGCGGCGCTGGATCCTGCAAATCACAAGTATCCTTCATACACAGGCATGGACAAGTTTAACGAGGCCGTTGCACGCTGGTATAAGCGAAGATTTAACGTGGATCTTGATCTCGGCAGCGAAGTTGTGACGCTGATTGGCTCCAAGGAGGGAATTGCTCATATACCCCTTGCATTTATCAATAATAATGATTTTGCTCTTGTATCAAGCCCTGGGTATCCGGTTTATGATATAGGAGTTAAATTTGCCGGTGGTCAGATATATTTTATGGATTTGTTAAAGAAAAATAATTTCCTTCCGGATCTTGATGCCGTTCCAAAAGAGATTGCCGGCAAGGCAAAGATGATGTTTATTAACTACCCCAATAATCCAACATCAGCGGTGGCGGACGGAGATTTTTTTAAAAAGGTTGTTTCATTTGCAGAATTGCACAATATTATTGTCTGTCATGATGCTGCATATACCGAGATGGCATTCGATGGTTACAAGCAAATAAGTTTTCTTGAGATTGATGGCGCAAAAGATGTGGGAATAGAATTTCATTCCCTGTCAAAAACATATAACATGACGGGATGGCGCATCGGGTTTGCAGTCGGCAGGGCAGAAGTGATCCAGGCCCTTGGTCAGATAAAAAGCAATATTGATTCAGGTGCATTTCAGGCCGTACAGATTGCAGGTATAGCTGCACTGGAAGGGGATCAGGCCTGTGTGGAAAACATGAACAGGGAGTATACGGAACGACGGGATGTGCTTGTTGATGGACTGATTGGTCTTGGGCTTTCAGCAGAAAAACCGCGAGCGACATTTTATGTATGGATAGAAGTTCCGGAAGGATATACCTCTGCGGAATTTACAAGCCATCTCCTTTTGAAGGGCGGTATAGTTGTGACACCCGGCAATGGGTTTGGATCTGCTGGTGAGGGGTATGTAAGGATGGCGCTGACTGTCGGCAAGGAAAGGCTAAAGGAAGTTATCGAAAGGATACGAGACATTGGGTTTTAACTTAGGTTCTAAATGGAAAAACACACTGCCTATATTTCTATCGGTTCGAACATTGGAGATAAATTATTAAACTGCCGGAACGGTATTTCTGCGCTCACAAAGTCCGGCAGATCCGTCATAATTGGGCAATCGAATTTTTACAAGACCGAGCCCGTTGATTACACTGATCAGGATTGGTTTTTTAATTCCGTGGTAAAAATCGAAACCATTCTTGACCCATTTCAGCTTTTATATGAACTGAAAACAATCGAAAAAGATGCAGGACGTACTGAAGACCAAATCATGTATGGCCCCAGGATTTTAGATCTGGATATAATTTTTTATGATGATATTGTGATAAATTCATCGGAACTTATAATTCCTCATCCTGAAATGCACAAAAGACGCTTTGTATTAAAACCTATTTGTGATATAAACCCAAAATTCATTCATCCGGTTTTGAAAATGGATATGCAATACCTCTTAAATAACCTGGATGATAAAGAGCAAAGGGTAATTCAATATTGTTTCGATTATTAATATTTGCAGGAGTAATATATCTTAGCTACAGATTGCTGAAATCCTGGAAGCTGAAAAATACACAGGGAAAGGCAGGTTTTGGCAAAACTGGTAATGTGGTCGATGATATAATGATCAAAGACCCCTTTTGCGAGTCATATTTTCCTAAAAGAAATGGAGTTCATCTCAAGGTTGATGGAAAAGATTTATATTTTTGCAGCACAGAATGCAGAGACAAGTTTATTGCTTTACGTCAGAAGAAAAACAGTTAAAAGTATTTATAATTATCCATTGTGGGATGCCATCTGGATGTAGGAGCGGTTTCAACCGCGACCTATTATTGCAGGTTACTAACAAATGTAAATTCAACCATATATGGTCGGGGTTAAAACCCCTCCTACAGGCGGAAGGACACAGGAATCACCTAACCGCACAGGTTGAAATCTTTGCGCTTTTGCGTGAGACAATAAATTTAATTGCTTTTTCAGATCAGCTTGAAGTGGGTATCAATACCGGAGGGTTAAATAGATGAAATTTTTTATCGACACCGCAAACATAGAAGAAATAAAGGAAGCCAACAGCATGGGCATGGCTGATGGGGTGACGACCAATCCTACTCTCATTGCAAGAGAGAAGGGTAATTTTGAAGATATTATAAAAGAAATCTGCAAAATAGTTGACGGCCCTATAAGCGCGGAAGTTATCAGCCTGGATACCGAGGGTATGCTCAAAGAAGCCCGGCATCTGGCAAGTGTCCACAAAAATATTGTTGTAAAGATTCCCATGACAATTGATGGTATAAAGGCAACGCGTCAACTTTCAGAAGAGGGGATAAGGACAAATGTTACTCTTATCTTTTCGCCGCTCCAGGCACTTATGGCGGCAAAGGCAGGGGCGACCTATGTGAGCCCTTTTATAGGAAGGCTTGATGATATTTCTAATGAGGGCATTCTGCTGGTTGAACAGATTGTCGATATTTTCAATAATTATGCATTTGAGACAGAAGTGATTGTAGCAAGTGTACGCAATCCACTGCATGTACTTGATGCGGCCTTAATGGGTGCGGACATTGCTACCATTCCATTTAAAGTGCTTAGCAAGTTCGCATCACATCCTCTTACCGACAAAGGGATTAAAGCTTTTCTTGATGACTGGAACAAAGCTAATACCTAAATTGAGCGATTTTTTACTTGATCTGCGCCGTTCTCTTGCGCATAAAGGCTTCGCAAAAATCCTCGACATATCCACGGGTATGCCTGCGGTTTTTGCGAATCCTTATGCATCAAGATACCAACACATATCTTCGCAAAAAATCGCTCAACTTAGGTAATAAATAAAGTATTAAACAGATAAACCAATGTTTTCAGGCCTGGATATAAAAAAAATATTAAGTCATCCCAATGCGTTGACTCTATATCGCATTGCAGCTATTCCGGGAATTGTTGTTTTCCTTTTATTCCCGAATAGATTTTGTACTTTTATTGCTGCCATACTTTTCAGCGCGGCAGCCATAACTGATTATTTTGATGGCTTTTATGCAAGAAAGAGGGGGCTTGTCTCTAATTTAGGGAAAGCAATGGACCCCCTTGCAGATAAACTCCTTGTTTCGGCTACTTTTATTATGCTTTCGTCTCACGGGTGGGTACCTGCGTGGATGGTTTGTATCATTGTAGGGCGTGAGCTTGCAGTAACAGGTCTTAGGAATATTATTGTTGAAAGCAAAGAGGATGTTTCCGCATCCAGCCTTGGCAAGTACAAAATCGGCTTTCAGATATCCGCAATAATACCCCTTTTATTGCACTATCCTTATTTTGGGATAAATTTTCATGTAATAGGTATGGTTTTTTTGTGGCCCGCCCTGGTGTTGACGATTTGGTCCGGGGTTGATTATTTTATAAGGTTTAGAAATCTTCTAAAGAACTAACTTATTTTATTGTTGACAATGTAGAGATAAATATTTAAAAAAGATGTTTCTGAGCGGGAGTAACTCAGTGGTAGAGTGCGACCTTGCCAAGGTCGAAGTCGCGGGTTCAAATCCCGTTTCCCGCTCCATTTTTTTGGCGGCATAGCCAAGTGGTAAGGCAGCGGTCTGCAAAACCGCTATTCACCAGTTCGAATCTGGTTGCCGCCTCCACATAAAAAATAAAGGGCTTGTAAAATTTGCAAGCCCTTTGTTTTTGCGCACATGCCCCCAAGCTCCTCTAAAATGGAATTTCAACCATATCGGGTTGCTTCAAAGATTTGCTTTCTGCTTTGCGCATTTTTTACCCCAGTCTTCAAGTTCTGCTCCTTGATACTCCTCCTGCTGGATGGTGACGTCCATGTTGATCATAAGCCCTGAATGCTTCTTGACTTCGCTGTCTTCCCTCAACTTTAAGTGGCGTTCCCGAGCCGCCTGGACATCCTCCAATGCCATTTTCAAGGCCAATCCAATGGCATTGCTTTTATCTATCTGTACGGGTTTAAATTCAGGCCGAATACCATCCTCGGCGATGTCTTCAGCAAAGTGCGCAAGATGTTTCATCTTTTCCATGGCCTGGTCCATGATTTTCCAGCCCATGTTTTCATCTTGCTGGAAAACCCAGGAAGTGCGGAGATGCTGCAGCATCTCCGTATATTTACTTGTTACCTCTGCCTGCAGCTTATCCAACAATTCCTCAGGCAATTCACTTTCTTCTCAGGAAGACCTGCCGCTTCTTCCGGGCTTAACTTATCCAGTTTTCGTT
>JAUWQK010000215.1 GCA_030611115.1 Deltaproteobacteria bacterium | reverse complement strand
TTTTGAAGCCATGTTTGGTGCAAAAATCAGATATTTCCGCCAAAGTACGGTAATCGTGATCTTCTGACCCCTTCAGCCTTCAGTCTAAACAGCTTCAGCCTGACTACGTGAGTAGTCACAATTATTCTTTCATTATTCTTTTGACCGCCTTGAAAATAAGCACATGGAGAGACTCCCAGATGGCGTGCCGGTTCTGCTAATAGATTATAATGTACGAAAAAAAGCGCATATCGCTCCCAAATACGCGCCTCCTGCTTCATTTACGAGCCATTGCCAGAAATACCCTTCCTCGCTGTGCCCATAACACGAAACTCCACAGAGTGCAAAAATCCATACCAAATTAGCTGGTTATGGTCAACAAAAAACCACCTTGCTTGGGCTGGCTGATGGATAGGTAGGTCTTAAAGTGGCATTCGTCAAGCGGGTCGGGATGATGTATTGCTCCAGATCAAAGTCCTTTGGCAAGTCGGCTGGCAGTGCGTCTTCATTCATGGTAACAATGTGCTGAAATCATTACTGTAAGGACAAGTGGCTTTCCGAACTGATAGGCCGTTGTGGAAGTTAAGGAATATCCAGGGAGAACTGTTGAAAACAGCAGTCCTTACCATTTTTTCTCTACCTCTACGTCTTGATCCTCAAGATATGAATATCCCAGTTTCATGCCATCCAACAGCCCCAGAAACCTTTCTCTTTCCATTCCCATGATCTCTGAAGCCTTGCTAAGGCTTATTTTACGCAACACAAGAGCGCCGATGACACCTAATAGCTTCTCGCGGTCATCCACGGTTTTGAAGAATGGAAGTTCATTCGCTATTTCCCTCAATGGAGATATCTGCATTTTGATTACCCCTTTTCAATGGCAGATGGAGAGTTTCCCAGATGGTGTTAAAGTTTAACAAAATCCATACCAAATTAGCTGGATCGTACCAAAATATTTTTTTACGTTCGATTCCCCGTTCCATTACGTGTTGCAGGACACCAGGAGCATCAAGTCTGGCATGGCATAGAGGCCTTCAGCCTTTAGGTTTATCTTCCAATTTCTCGCTGATCCTATTCAACACATCACCAACAGATGTTTCTGTTGATTCCAATACTTCATTGCCAGTGTGTTTGTGGTGCGGAGAAGTCGAAATTCCTGGCCAATGATTTGCATTGTCCCAACGACAGATTAGATTTCCAGAGGTATCTGTCCAATGATAGGCATACTTTCGCTCTTTGTTTTCAAAAACATATTCTTTTATGAAGAGCTTCGAGTCGTTCGTAAACGTTAATTGCGCCTTAAACCGAAGCATCTCTCCTTCCTGCTCATACAGGGAAATATGGAAAGATTTAATAAAACGTTCGTACCTGGCAATTAGATCAAGCATATTCCAATTCTCGTTTTTGTCTCACAAGTCTATTAATCGCCTCTTTTGCAAAACGCCAGTCTAAGTAATCGTCATCTTCTGTAAACACCTCTTTATTTTGCAACCCTTCAACTTTTGTCTGAAATGCCTTAAAGGGCATATGATATTTGGCCTCAAAATGCTTGCTCTCCGCCTCATATTTCTCGATTTTGGCCATAAGCATAAGCAAAGCCTGGTTTTTGATAAACGATTTCAAATCCTTAAAGCCAAGCTGAGTAACTATTGACTCTGACCTTTCTGCAAATTTTATATCTAAAGAAGTCCCCATTTTATCTCCTCCCTCCTAAAACGCTTCATATCTTCTTTTTTTTATCAATACGCGTTCATCTTTACACAAACAAGGCGAATTTAAGCAGCATGCCTAAGCACTTCTATTTCTGCCGCAACGTCTGCATTCTCAAGACTTTTTTCCACACGCTCCAATACAGGGTCATCTAATAAGTATTCCCTGCAACCGTCACATTGCAAGACGGGTACCTTCTTCAAGACAACAAAGCTTACTTCAGTTAATTTGAAGGGCAGATCTGTGATCATAGATTTCATTGTAGATCCACACACATGACATTTCATGGTGATCGCCTCCTTGTTTTGAAATCTTCCTCCCATTCCTGTGGTATTGGATACAACCTTCATACATGTTACTCTTAAACAATATGCGGGGTGGTTTTGCTTTCCTTTAGTGAGAGCAGGATAGAATCGTCTATCTGTAGCCGCATTTCTGTCAACATATCTTTTCCTTTCCTAAGGGATTTGCTCAAAAATTCATACCAAATTAGCTGGTTATGGTCAACAGAAAACCACCTTGCCCGGGCTGGCTGTTGGATAGTTTTGAGAAGGATGATTTTGGCTTGAAGACCTCCGTCCTCAGTGGCATCCCTCAAGCGGGTCGGAACGATGTATTGCTGCAGATCAAAGTCCCTTAGCAACTCGGCGGGCAGTTCATCTACTGATAGATCTATTCCACTTTTGAAAGATTCACCGAAAGTCGCCACATCACCAGTCAGTGGCAGGATTGCACAAGGAGCCCTAAGACCGGGCATGGCTTCAATGGCATAAAGTGGTATTGATAATATTGAGTCGGTATATGATAAGGGATGAAGAGAAAATCTGATTCCAAACGACATTTTTTTTCAGAAAGGAAAAGTCTCAGACTTTTAAGCGTGCCGGTTTTACCTGCTTTTACTTCAACAGGCAGAATCTGTTCACCTTTTTGCCAAAGATAATCAACTTCTGCTGCGCTCTCCCTTGCTTCACTTTGCCAGTAAAAAAGACGGGTTTGTCAATATGTGGGTGCTATTTTAGACTGTTTTGTCCAAATAACAGTGGTGTTCCTTTTGGGGCGGCCTAAAAAATGAAAAAAGGCTAACCTTTTGGTAACTACTCAGGTGGATAGGCTGACTACGTGAGTAGTCACACCTTTTGAATTTATTGGCGGGGACGACGAGACTTGAACTCGCGACCTCCGGCTTGACAGGCCGGCGCTCTAACCAAAGCTGAGCTACGCCCCCAAAATGAGACCTTTGCAAAACGCCCCCTTTTGCCCAATTTCGGCGTCAGACTCAAATTTTAAGCCTCGAAATACTCGATGTATTCC
>JAUWQK010000157.1 GCA_030611115.1 Deltaproteobacteria bacterium | reverse complement strand
CAGCGTTTGCGTGATTACCCCCACGGGCCGAACCCTGAACCGTGAACCGTGAACCTTTTTATATGGAAATAAATGGAGTTATAGTTATAGACAAGCCCGCTAATATAACTTCAGCAAAAGTTGTAGCTATTGTAAAAAAACTATTCGGGGCCGGAAAAGTCGGACATGCAGGAACTCTTGATCCGGAAGCAACAGGTGTCCTGCTTTGCTGTATTAATAAAGCAACAAAGCTAGCCAGGTTTTTTTTAACCGGCAGTAAAAAATATGAGGGTGTCCTGCACCTGGGAGTGGAAACAGACACTCAGGATGCCGCCGGAAAGATTATTTCTACAAGCGATGAACTGGATTTTACTGAAAAAACAATTCAAGCTGTATTTAGACAATTTGAAGGAACGATAGAACAGGTTCCACCGGCTTTTTCAGCGTTAAAGCACAAGGGTGTCCCGTTATACAAACTTGCGAGAAAAGGCAAAGCTGTCAGAAAACCTTCAAGACCTGTTTTTATATCGTATAACAAAATACGTAAGATAAATATGCCTTTTATAAGTTTTGAGGTATGCTGTTCTTCAGGCACCTATATCAGGGCTCTATGTTCAGATATAGGTAAAGAACTTGGCTGCGGTGGACATCTTAAAAAACTTAGAAGAATTGAAAGCAGTGGATTTACAATTAATGAAGCTGTAAACTTATCAGAACTGGAACAGCTATTTTCAACCGGAGCAATAAATGATAGAATAATATCCATGTCGGATTCCTTGCGCAATATGCCCGAATATATAGCTGATGAATTTCTGACAAAAAAAATAAAACATGGTACTATATTAACAACAAAAGAGTTTATGCCACGAAATACAGACAATTTAAAAAATTTTATCAAGATTGTTGATACAAAAAACAATCTCGTTGCAGTACTTAAATTCAAAAAAGATATTAACAGATATAATTACTGCTGTGTGTTTAATTAAAACTTATTAAGCAATAGGAGGCAAAAAAGTGGTTTTAACTGTGGTAGATAAAAAGGAGCTTATTGAGCAATATAAACTTCACGAAACAGATACAGGTTCACCTGAGGTTCAAATCGGGCTTCTTACACATCGTATTTCTTATCTTACCGAGCACTTAAAGGTTCATAAAAAAGATCATCACTCCCGAAGGGGTTTGCTGATTTTAGTCGGCAGACGCCGCAAACTATTAAACTACGTAAAAAACAATGATGTAAAAAGATATCGGACAATAATTGCAGATCTGGGGCTTAGGAGATAGGTAACCGTTTACGGTTAACAGTTTGCAGTAGGGCTGTCCTACGTAGCGGCTGGCTTATTATACGATAAAAATGTGTGACAAGTTCCGGACTGTTATTTGTTTGAACTTGTTGTTTGGAGAAATGAATATGGAAAATTTACTTAAAACAGAAGTCGGTGGAAAAACTCTTAGCATACAGACCGGCAAGGTCGCAAAACAGGCTTCCGGTTCAGTCATGGTTCAATATGGAGAAACTATTGTACTGGTTTCAGTTGTATCCGCTTATGAAGATAAAACAGTATCTTTCTTACCACTTACAGTTGAGTATCAGGAAAAAATTTATGCGGCAGGCCGGATACCCGGTAATTATTTCAGGCGCGAAATTGGAAGGCCGTCTGAAAAAGAAACATTAACCGCCCGCCTTATTGATCGACCCATAAGGCCTCTTTTTCCTAAAAAATATAATTACGAAACGCAAGTTATTGCAACAGTATTATCTATGGATCAGGAAAATGATCCTGATATCCTGGCGCTGATAGGAGCCTCTACTGCACTTGAAATATCAGACATTCCATTTGAGGGGCCGATTGCATCTGTCCGTGTAGGACGAATAGATGGTGAATTAATAATCAATCCAACAATCAGTGAATGCGAGAATAGCGATCTTAATATCATTGTTGCAGGTTCAAAAACCGGCGTAGTAATGGTTGAAGGCGGAGGCGGTTTTATAAGCGAAGAAGATATGCTTGAAGCCATATTTTTTGGACATAAAGAAATGCAACCGATCATAGATTTGCAAGTAAAACTAAAAGAGATTGCCGGTGTACCTAAACGTCCTTTTGCTACCCCTGAAAAAGACGAAATGCTGGTAAAAAAAGTTGAGGCAACAGCCCATTCAAAATTGCGTGAAGCAATACTTATACCCGAAAAAATTAAACGTCGAACCGCTCTTCGCAGTGTTAAATCTGAGATATTTGAAAATCTTGGTGAAGAATATGCTGATCGCAGGGAAGAAGTTTACGATATTTTTAAAGACTTACAAAAATCAATCAGCAGAGAACTTATCCTGAAAGAAGGGCGGAGAATTGATAACAGGAAATTTGATGAAATAAGGCCGATTACTTGTGAAGTCGGCGTTCTGCCGAGGCCTCACGGCAGCGCCCTGTTTACAAGAGGAGAAACTCAGGTATTAGGAATTATGACTCTTGGTTCCGGCCCGGATGAACAAAGGGTTGAAACACTTAGTGGGGAAGAACTCAGGCCATTCATGCTTCATTACAATTTCCCTCCTTATTCAGTTGGTGAAGTAAAACGAATTGGCGGCCCAAGCCGAAGAGATATTGGCCATGGCGGACTGTCAACCAGAGCTATTGAAAAAGTGCTTCCAGATAAAAAAGACTTTGATTATACAATTCGTATAGTATCGGAAGTGTTGGAATCAAACGGCTCTTCATCGATGGGTACTGTATGTTCAGGAATCCTGGCTCTTATGGACGGTGGAGTCCCAATTAAATCACCTGTTTCCGGAATTGCGATGGGCCTTGTAAAAGAAGGGGATGATATTATTATCCTGTCGGATATACTTGGCGATGAAGATCAAGCTGGAGACATGGATTTTAAGGTCGCCGGCACATGTGACGGCATAACAGCCTTGCAGATGGATATTAAAATTCACGAGCTTTCAAAAGATATAATGCAGAAAGCTCTTGAGCAGGCGCGTACCGGCAGGCTTTTCATTCTTGACAAAATGCTGGAAGCTTTAAGAGAACCCCGCGAGGAAATTTCCACTCATGCCCCAAAAATAATTACCATAAAGATTAATCCCGACAAAATACGGGAAATAATAGGACCTGGAGGAAAAATCATTCGGGCAATGCAGAGTGAGACAAATACCAGAATAGAAATAGATGATACAGGCACTGTTAAAATTGCCGCAATTTCCGAAAAAGATGCAAATGCAGCATTGGAAATGATCAAGGAAATCACAAGAGAGCCCGAGGTCGGAGTTATTTATGAAGGTACTGTCGTAAAGATAATGGACTTCGGAGCATTTGTTCAGATAATGCCCAACGTAGATGGACTTGTGCATATTTCTCAACTCGCTCCATATCGCGTAGCAAAAGTTACAGATATAGTTAAGGAAGGGGACAAAATAAAGGTTAAGGTTCTTGAAGTAAAAGACGGAAAGATACGCCTGAGTCGCAAAGCAGTTATAGAAGAAGAGAAAAATGGACCAAGCAGTAAATAAAACCACCCTTAACAACGGCATCAGGATTTTATCCAAAAAAATACCTCATGCCCGCAGTGTTTCAATGGGAGTCTGGGTTAATGTTGGAGCCAGAGATGAGACTCCATCAGAAAACGGGCTTTCTCATTTTATCGAACACATGATCTTTAAGGGGACAAAGAAACGTTCAGCTCTTCAGATAGCCAAGGAATTCGACTCTATCGGCGGGAATACAAATGCTTTTACAACCATGGAAAACACCTGCTATCATGCGAAGGTAATGGATACGCACCTGGAAACCATGTCTGATATTCTTTCCGATATATTTTTATACTCAACATTTGAACCAAAAGAGGTTGAAAAAGAACGGACAGTTGTATTCCAGGAAATTGGAATGACCGAAGACACCCCGGAAGAATACATCCACATACTTTCAGGAAATACTTACTGGGGAGATAATCCTTTAGGGCGATCAATACTTGGTCCTCGAGAGAACATTTTAAGTTTTGATTCCGAAACCATCAGGGAATTTTTTTCCCGGCTTTATCAGCCCGAACGTATCTTCGTATCTGCCGCAGGTAACATAGAGCATGATCACTTTGTCGATTTAGTAGGACAACAATTTGAATCAATTAATGCAGGCAATAGCTTCCCTGTTCGTGTAACCCCAACCGGCCAATCTAAAGTTACCATTCATCCCAAGGATCTTGAGCAGATTCATATCTGCATGGGCACAAAAGGTCTATCAATTACCAATCCAAAGCGTTATGCCTTTTCACTGATTAATACCATACTCGGTGGAAACATGAGTTCAAGACTCTTCCAGGAAATTCGTGAAAACAGAGGGC
>JAUWQK010000203.1 GCA_030611115.1 Deltaproteobacteria bacterium | reverse complement strand
ACCAGGAAATCGGCTCGTAATCTGCGTTCAAATAGTAACTTACTCATTGTTTATACTTTTCAGTGAAACTCCGTGTCGTTCCGTGGTGAACTTTTAAATCTTTTCTTTTTTATCTTATATAACAATATTAACCAGCTTTTTCTTTACAACTATAATTTTTCTAACGGGCTTACCCTTTATAAACTTTTTAACCCGCTCATCTGAAAGCGCCAATTCTTTTAAGGTATTATCATCTGCATCAGCATCTACATTAAACCTGCTTCTGAGCTTGCCGTTAACCTGGACAACAATCAAAAGGTCATCTTTAGACAGAGCTTCCTTATTGTATTCAGGCCAGGAAGCTAAAAGTATACTGGACTCATTTCCCAATGCCTCCCAGAGTTCTTCGGAAAAATGAGGAACTATCGGCGCTAAAAGGAGCACAACAGACTCCAGGGCATGCCTGACAACGGAGTTCCTTTTATGACCGTTTTTTTGAAGATCAATGCCCGACATTGCATTCACAAGTTCCATAACAGCGCTTATAGCTGTATTAAAATGAAATCTATCTTCAATATCTCTGGTAACCTTTTTTATTGTATAGTGTGTCTTTCTGTATAAATCACGCAATTCACCATCGAGCTTGTCAGGACTTCCATAATACGGCGAAATATCTTTTATGTAATCCATGCAGTTCGATGCAATACGCCATACACGGTTAAGAAAGCGACAACTGCCTTCTACTCCCTGCTCACTCCATTCGAGATCACGTTGTGGAGGAGCTGCAAAAAGGCAGAAAAGTCTCGTGGTATCCGCACCATATTTATCAAGCAACATATTCGGATCTATTACATTCTTTTTTGATTTTGACATTTTTTCAATACGACCCACCACAACTTTCTTGCCGCATTTTTTACAAAAACGATCAGAACTGCCGCTGCCCTCATCCACCTCTTCTGGGAAAAGATAGCCGTGATCAGGGCATGAAACAGTCTCCTTACAAACCATACCCTGGGTAAGCAGTCTGGTAAAAGGCTCCTTAAAGCTTACCAGGCCAAAATCTTTTAGTACACGTGTAAAATACCTTGAATACAGAAGATGTAAAACAGCATGTTCTACCCCTCCGATATACTGGTCTACCGGCATCCAGTATTCAACGGCCTTTTTATCAAACATGCCGGTGTTGCAATCAGGGCTGCAATATCTGGCAAAATACCAGGAAGACTCTACAAATGTGTCCATTGTATCGGTTTCTCTTCTTGCGTCAGAAGCTCCACATGCCGGACACCTGGTATTTGCAAAATATTCGAGTTTTGAAAGCGGTGATCCGCCGTCTTCCAGGAGGTTGGCATCTTCCGGAAGTATTACGGGAAGGTCTTCTTCAGGCACAGGAACGATTCCGCATTTGTTGCAGTAAATCATGGGAATCGGCGCACCCCAATATCGTTGTCTGGAAATACCCCAGTCCCTTAATCTAAAACTTACAGTTCTCTTCCCGATATCATTATCTTCAAGAAAAGAAGCTATTGCATCTAAAGCTTTTCTGTTATCCATTCCGTCAAATTGACCGGAATTAACCATTACTCCATCAGCAATATAAGCTTCCGTCATTGCATCAGAATCAAGATCACAATCATATGGTTTTACAACAATAACTATATCGATCCCGTACTTTTTAGCAAAATCAAAATCACGCTGGTCATGTGCGGGAACAGACATAACCGCACCGGTACCATATTCCATCAGGGCAAAATTAGCTGTATAAATTGGGATTCTTCTCTTGCTCAACGGGTTTATGCAGTAGGCTCCTGTAAAAACGCCCTCCTTTTCATAACCTTCAACGGCCTTGACCGACCTGTCCTGCATAGATATTCGTTCAATAAATTCTCTTACCTGTTTTTCCTGCTTCGTTCCTTCTGAAAGCTTCAGCACAAGGGGATGTTCCGGAGCAAGGCACATGAATGTTGCTCCGAAAACCGTATCCTGCCGCGTAGTAAAAACAGATATATGCTCATCTTTATCAGGAGGATTCTCTATAGGAAAACGAATTTCCGCGCCAAAACTTTTCCCGATCCAGTTTTTCTGCATGGCAATAACTTTATCAGGCCAGCCCGGAAGATTATCGCAGTAGGCCAGAAGGTCTTCAGCATAATCGGTAATTCGGAAAAACCACTGCCAGAGTTTCTTTTGGCGAACAGCTTTGCCACATCTCCAGCACATACCGGCCTCAACCTGCTCGTTGGCAAGCACGGTCTGACAGGAATTACACCAGTTAACAAACGATTCCTTCCTGTAAACCATTTTCTTTTCATACATCTTTAAGAATAACCATTGCTCCCATCTATAATATTCAGGGTTGCAGGTGGCGAATTCTCTTTCCCAGTCGTAGCTGAATCCAATACGTTTCAACTGGCGACGCATAGTATCAATATTTTCATATGTCCATTTTGCCGGATGAGATCTGTTTGCAATTGCAGCGTTTTCCGCCGGCATCCCAAATGCATCCCATCCCATTGGATGTAATACATTGAATCCCTGCATTTTTTTGTACCTGGCAATGACATCGCCTATGGTATAGTTTCTAACATGCCCCATGTGTATCTTGCCGGAAGGATAGGGAAACATTTCAAGAAGGTAATACTTTTGCCTTTCCGGGTCCTCATCAACCTTAAAAAGCTTTGAACTTTCCCAGTAAATCCGCCATTTATTTTCTATTATCTTTGGATCGTATTTTTTATCCATTTACTATTACTACCTTTCTCGTAACGGTTTACAGTTTTTAGTGAATTTTGTAATGATTGAAGCATGGCAACTACTCAGATATTTAGACTAAAGGCTATAGGCTAAAGGCTGAAGGAAACAGATGATTCCTGAACGTTATTTTCTATGTTTAGGACAAAATTTCTATCCGCTTTAATAACATATTGGCTTCTGGGAGTCTTCTCCCTAAAAGCCTTCTACCTTCAGTCTATCAACCTGACTAGTACTCCGTCCCAGAAGTTTTGACTACATTAGTGGCAATACAAAATCCGTGATTTCAATACCACATTGAACCTATTTCTTGTAAATATTCGGCCAACCCCTTCACTGATCATTTTTCAGCAAAGTTCTAAAGTTTTTATTTAGAGGATATAACCAAACATCTTTAATTGGAACACTTATTTTTCCTGGTGGTCCAAGTTTTCCTCTACCTTTAGTTTGTCCAACATTGCACCAATTGGCTGCTTTATAGCAGGTACCTGCAAACCTGTTTTTTTCTACAAATGATTC
>JAUWQK010000077.1 GCA_030611115.1 Deltaproteobacteria bacterium | reverse complement strand
GTTCAAAGATCTTGGCATATCTCTGCCGGGCGATAAAGATATTGTTCGTATTGAGCCCGCTGAAAAGAAAGCACGTAAACTCGACATTGATAACAGCAAATGAAACACTCATTATTCTTTTTTGCCCTGTTTTATTTCTTTTTTTTAGCCGGATGTTCTGTTCTTAAAATACATCCGCCTTTAAAAGATGAATTTGCAATGCAAAGAATTCCCTCTTGCAGGTATCCTGAATTTTCAGATGATATGGTCTGCGATAGGTTGGAAAATGGAATTTTGCAGAGTATTTCATATCTAAAAAGGTTGCCTTCTTCCAGGCAGTTCAAATTCGGGAAAGACAGCTTTAATGCCGCCCATATGATCAAGTCCATGGAGCATTTTCTGAATTTTATACAGACCAGGCCGTCAAAAGATGAGTTTAATAAGTTTATTAAATCAAATTATCTTGTTTACAAATCAATCGGCGGCACAAATGGTCATGTTCTTTTTACAGGTTATTATGAGCCTGTTCTGCAAGGCAGCCTTGAGCAAAGCACTGAATATAGATTCCCGATTTATGCACGTCCTTGCGATTTAACTACAGTTGATCTTTCATTATTTATTCCGCACTTAAACAATAAAAAAATAATTGGAAGATATACCGGCCGGACAGTTGTTCCCTACTTTGAACGCGATGAAATAGAATGCAAAGACGCTCTAAAAGGTAATGCAGAAAAAATTGCCTGGATTAAAGACCAGGTTGATCTTTTTTTTCTTCAAGTTCAGGGTTCCGGAAAAATTTATTTTGATAACGGAAAGACAATTAATGTCCATTATGATATAACAAACGGACGTCCATACCGGAGCATAGGCAAATTGCTTATTGAAGAAGGGGTAATAGAAAGATCAGAA
This sequence comes from Deltaproteobacteria bacterium, assembly GCA_030611115.1. Next base: position 6,279 of record JAUWQK010000077.1, on the reverse strand, counting down.
ATGTCTATGCAAAAAATTCGTGCATATTTAAAAGAACATCCGGAAGAGATCAAAACTATTTTAAACTTTAACCCCAGCTATGTTTTCTTCAAGATAGAGGAAGATGGCCCTTTGGGTTGTATTGGAGTCAAATTGACGCCTGGCAGGTCGATAGCATTGGACAGAAGAATATTTCCTTTGTCGGCCCTTGCTTTTATAGAAGCAGAAAAACCTTTAATAAATGACGATGGGAAAATTGATAATTGGATAACTTTCAGCAGATTTGTTCTGAATCATGATACAGGAGGGGCGATACGCGGGCCTGGCCGTGCGGATCTGTTCTGGGGAAACGGTACATACGCTGAGTTAGCGGCAGGTCACATGCAGCACAATGGAAAGCTGTACTTTCTTGTTCTTAAACCAGCTTGATTTTGATAAGAGAAGATGAGATGTTATTTTCGTTAAACACAAAATCTAAAATCTAAAAAATGTTATAGGTGAGTATTATGTTCGGCATAGGTATGCCCGAAATTTTAATAATTTTGGCAGTAGCGCTTATTGTTATTGGTCCCAAAAAACTTCCTGATCTTGCAAAATCACTTGGCAGAGCTATCGGTGAATTCAAGAAAGCCACACATGAATTTAAAGAGTCTATCGATATAAATAGCGATTTAAAAGATGTTAAAGATACTTTTGAGGATATGAATGAAAGCCTAAAAGACGCTGTTGATATAAAGGCAGATCAAAAAAACAATACAAAAAACAGTCCAACTTCCTCTAATGATGAAAAAAAAGTTGAAAACGAAGCAGCAGAAGGATCTTTAAAAAAATGACTGAAGATGAAAAAATGCCTTTTACCGGACACCTTGAGGAGCTAAGAAAGCGTATAGTTATCTGTTTTATTGCTATTGGTGTAGGTTTTATCATTTCATATGGATTTAAGGAAAAAATTTTCCATTACCTGACTATACCTTTAATTTCAGCCATGCAGGTAGACGATAAACTTATTTTTACGGGTCTGCCCGAGGCTTTCTTTACATATCTAAAGGTATCTTTACTATCAGGCTTAATGCTGGCCGCTCCTGTATTATTATATCAGTTCTGGATATTTGTGGCACCAGGGCTTTATGACAAGGAAAGAAAACTTCTCATTCCTATAGTTTTTTTATCCTCTTTTTTCTTTATTGGCGGAGCATTATTTGGATATTTCATTGTGTTTCCATTTGGGTTTAAGTTTTTTTTAGGATTTGCTACTGAAACAATAAAGGCGCTTCCTTCAATGCGTGAGTATTTAAGCTTTTCTTCAAAGTTGTTGTTAGCTTTTGGACTGGTTTTTGAACTTCCTCTTGTTATTACTTTTCTTGCCAGACTCGGCATAGTTACAGTTGAATTTTTAAAGAAAAACAGAAAATATGCCCTGCTTTTATTTTTTGTTTTTGCAGCTATTTTAACGCCTCCTGATGTTGTAACCCAGATTATGATGGCTTTTCCCTTGATGGTTCTATATGAGATAAGCATTCTTGGCGCCAGGGTTTTTGGGAAAAAAAAGTCACAAAAGTCAGATAGTTGAGAGTCCAATTTTTTAACACATTGATATTACTGGTGTTGGTTTATTCGTGAGGTCATTCCGGCGAAAGCCGGAATCCAGAATAATTCGACCTGCGCGGTTAGCCGTTAGCCGTTAGCTATTAGCTAAATGTGTTATCTGTTTAATTAAGCTTTTAGCCATTAGCAGTTAGCTTTTAGCTAAAGGCTAATTGCTAAAAGCTAACTGCTAAAAGCTAACTGCTAAAAGCTAACTGCTAAAAATCTTCGATTCGAGAATAGCATCCAACTGACTATAATTTCATAGGGTTTGGATTGTGAAATTAAGGAGTATATAAATGGAAGAAAAAGATACATCAAATTTTAAGATTGGTATTGATGATGAAAGCCAGGAGCACCGGTTCCAGGAGGAAATGAAAAATACACGTATAGAAAAACTAAGTAATAGAATCACTTTTATTTCAATTTTAATACCATGTCTTATAGGTATTATAATTTTTTTAGCATATCTTGATATAAAAAAGAGAGTAGCAACGGTTCACGATACCGGAACCACGGAAGTTAAGAATCTTTCAAAGGATCTGGAAGAAAAATTATCCGACTTAACCTCAAAATATAAACAACTCGAGGATTCGTTTTCCAAAATCGAAAATCATACTTCTTCCTTACAGGCAAAATTAAACGAAGCAACAACCGCAATAAAATACATAAGGTCTGCCAGGAAAACCGACAATAAAGGGTTTAACAATTCAATATCTAAAATCGAAAAAAAATCTTCGTCCATCAGCAATGCCCTGAAAAATGTTTCATCTGAACTAAAGACCTTTGACACTAAATTTAATAATAAACTGGCGAACCTGTCTAACACTGCGGATAAAATATCTATTGAACTAAATAAACTGAAATCTGATATTTCAAAGCTGTCGGCAGTAACAATAGACAAAAAAACACTTGATTCCGCACTTAAAAATGAACAAAAACTTTATGACCAAAAACTGAATCAATTAAAAAGAAATTTTGAAAAGAAAATCATCTCCATGCCGGCAACTCAGGTACAGCCAAAGACCGCAACTGAAAGCACAATCATTGAGCCTGGGGAAATTATTGAGCAGGATATTCAATGAGCAGGTTAGGGAGCAGGGATTCCCGCCTTCGCGGGAATGACGGGTAATTAGACGAGATTGTCATTCCCGCGAAGGCGGGAATCCAAACAATAATACGATGGATAAACAATTCTATGTTTATATACTGGCAAACAAGCGCAACGGAACACTATACATAGGTGTAACCTCGGATCTTGTGCAAAGGATATGGCAACACAAAAATAAAATGGTTCAAGGTTTTACCAACAAATATAATGTGGACAGGCTTGTGTATTACGAAACGCATTATAATGCAGAAAACGCTATTACAAGAGAAAAACAAATGAAGAAATGGCGAAGAGCTTGGAAGATACGATTGATAGAGGAAAAAAATCCCGATTGGAATGATTTGTACGATGATATCAGATTATGAACTTTTCTTAATAATCTTTTCTATTCTTTCAATATCCTCTGGAAGATCTACTTCAGGTGAATCATAAGGAGTTACAACCACCATGATTTTATGACCATGCTCAATTGCCCTGAGCTGTTCTAATTTCTCTATGACTTCCAGGTTTCCATATGGAAGTTTTCTGAATACCTCTAAAAATTGTTTACTATAAGCATAAATACCTAAATGCTTATAACTATCATAGCTGGTTGATGAATCACGACAAAAAGGTATTGGCGATCTGGAAAAATACAGAGCAAAGCCCTTGTCGTCAAATGTAACTTTAACATCCTTTGGATTTGTTATTTCATCTTTATTAATAATCTTAAAAGCAAGTGTGCTCATCTCAAGATCCGGAATTGTAAAAAAGGGTTTTACCAGATCGTCAATACATCGTGGGTCAAGAAGGGGCTGATCCCCCTGGACATTCACAATAATATCATCCAGGTTAAGACCAATAAGCTCAGCAGCCTCTGCAACTCTGTCAGTGCCGGATCTATTCTCTTTTGAAGTCATGACGGCATTGCCGCCAAAATCCTTTACAGTATTAAAAATTCGCTGATCATCCGTAGCTACAACAACATCTGTTATGCTTTCTGCTTTACTTGCCATTTCATATACACGATTTATCATGGGTTTTCCGGCAATAAGGGCAAGAGGCTTGCCTTCAAATCGTGTTGAACCATATCTCGAAGGAATAATTACTACTATCTTCATAAACTTTATTCACTCCATATCAGGATTTTATTGACCGTTAATTATAATTTTGTTTATCTGTAACACGTCAGCGTTTTTAAATATTATTTTTTTGGACAGGATTTACAAGATATTCAGGATTTAAATTATCGAAACTTTTCCTGTTAATCCAAATCTAAATCCTTATACCTTGATACACACCTTCTTCATGTTGTGATTATATTTTATGATTTACTGGATAGCTACAATGAGAGTTGGCTTTGTTTGTGCACTTTAAATAAAATCTTGTTTATCCTGTTATCCTGTCAGATTCTTTTTCAAAAGGCTAAATTGTTACAACTGATGAATTAGCTGCAAAAGCGTGAAAATGGTTCAAATCTTCACAAATTTTCAGCCGATGGGCCGGCTATTTTATCAGTTGTAGTGCTTCTCTAAATTCAGGGGTGCCGGCTCTTGCAAGCAATTCGTAGATAAGCATCTCGGTTGACGTTATTGTAATGCCATTATGCCGCATTCTGTTTAAGGCGATCTCCCGATCATAAGTAGAACGAGAAGATGTCGCATCACTTACAACATGGACTGTGTAGTCGGATATTGCGTGCAAAGCTGTTTGCGCCACACAAATGTGTGCCTCAAGACCAGTAATAATAAGGGTATTTCTATTGAGTTGTCGTATATGTTCACTGAATTCTTCTGATTTAAAACAACTAAATGTTATCTTTGAGATCGGCTGGACGTCCGGTATTTCCCCTTGTATTTTCGTCACGGTTTCCCCGAGCTTTTGCTGCTCAGTGAGGACAACGGGAAGGCCAATGATTTTAGAAAACTTGATAAGCTTAACTATATTTTCGATGACTCGGCCGGCTTCTGCGATAACAGGCACCAGTTTTTGCTGGACATCAATTATAACTAATGCACAATTTTTGCTGCTCACCAATGGTGCAGATGTATCCATTTTTCAACCTCCCTGTACCTCAAGACACTCCCGCAATTCTAATAAGTTGCCCCAACGTCTTTACACCGTTTTTATTCAATATATTGATAAAACGTTGAAAAAGCAATGCCGTTGACAGGGCGTCGCCAAAGGCGGTGTGACGATCATTGGCGGTAATGCCGAAGTGTGCGGCTATGGCGTCAAAGCGTGTATCATGACAGCTTTCAGGAGCTATAAGTTCTACATCCTCCATGCGCCTGATCCAGGCAGCGAGCAGGGCAGTGTCAATGACACGGTTCTGAACAGGAAATCCAAAACAACTTTGCATGGCATAATTTAGAAATTTCATATCAAAAGAAGCGTGATGGGCCATTATTACATCGCACTCTATATAGTCCAAAAACTTCAAAAGAATGTCCGAAATGTGCGGCCTGGCACTTGCAATGTCCGGCGTAATGCCGTGAATAAAGATGGAAGAGGTCGGGATGGAGCCCTTTGGATCAATTAACTCGTAGAAGGCATCTCCCAGATGAATCCTGCCTCCTGTCATCTTGACTGCTCCGAGGGAAAGAAGTCGGTCACCTTCTTCGAGATGGAGACCGGTTGTTTCTGTATCAAAGATAACAAAGGGGTTCTTTGAAATGAGTGTCTCGGACTGATATGCCTCTTTGATTTCCAGTTGTTTGCGAAGGGCTTCGGGCATGTCGTCCCTGCCTGTGTGCCGGGCATACACCTTTCGCAGATTGTCAGTCTTGAGGAAGTTTAACATAATTTTTTTTAACTATATGCTTTCCGGAAAACGCACTTTTAATTCGCCTTGCAGGTCTCTAATCACATGAAATGCTTCAATGAGGGATTTCCTCTGAAGTTTAGACAGGGCTTTGGGGTTGATATAATCACTTGGTTCTATTTTCTTTTCCTTTTGCATTATGTGGTGATTTATTTTGAGGAGCATAATGAAATTAAATGCCTCCTTAATATCTTCTGCCATATCTTTGGAAAGCAGTTTCTTGCTGGTGATAGCTTCCAGTCTATTCAAGGTGTTGGTAGCATTGATTTGCTCACTTAAGCTGAGCACACGAATAGCATCGACCACAGGCACCAGTCCGCTCATTTTTAGATTGAGCTCATTCTTGTAGTCGCCGGTCTTTTCAACCACAAGCGCCCTGAGAAAACCGAGGGGCGGTCCGTTATAAAGGGCGTTGGTGCTAAGATGTCTTAAAAAAGCTCTATTCTTTTCAATATTGTGATTCAAAAAAGTCCGTAGTTTTTGGGCCAGTACAGCGTTGCCTGTAAGGGGACGGAAATCGAAAAAAATTGTACAGTTTCTCAGGTCTTCAGGCGATGCTTTGTTGATCCATGATGAAAAATAATGTCTCCAAACTGTTTCCGGCCGGCACCATCGTGGGTTGCTGGCCATAATGTCTCCTTTGCACAGCGGAAAGCCACAGATTTCCAGGCCGGAAACAACACCTTGAGCTAAACGAAGAAAGTACTTGTGGATATCCTGATCTGAGCCGGACTCCGGATCCGAATAAATGATAGCATTATCCTGATCTGTTCTCAGTGTTTGCTCTTTGCGGCCTTCACTG
>JAUWQK010000136.1 GCA_030611115.1 Deltaproteobacteria bacterium | reverse complement strand
ATGTTAAAGTTAATTAATGCTTACAAAACAAAAAATTGATGATTGATGATTGACGATTGAAGGTATTCTATTAATTTTATAACAAAAAGACAGAGCGAAGCGATTCCATCAATCGACAATCATCAATCGACAATCATCAATTTTGACTATGATAGCTATGGTTCACAAACAGCATGCACAGTTGTTATTGGCCGAAGTTAGAACCAAGCCCGTAACTTTATCTGTACTTATCGATTTCTTTTAGAATTTCAGGAGCTACCTCATAACCGAATTTGGTTGCTTTATCACAACTTTCAACGGCTTTGTCATGTTCACCTTTTTCCAGATACGCTATTGCTAAATTGTTGTAAGCAATCGCAAAATCAGGATCAAGTTCAATTACTTTTAAATTGGCTTCTATGCTTTCATCAATCAAGCCCGACATTAAATAAGCGCTTGCTAATGTGGAATGAGCCTGAATAAACTTGGAATTAAAAGTAATAGCTTTTTTAAGGTATGTAATAGCTTCTTCCGCCTCTCCCCTTTGAAGATGGACAAATCCCATATTGCCGTAACCTTCGAAAAAGCCGGCCCTTGCCTTTGTTGCCTGTTTGTTGTATTCAAGGCAGCCGTCCAGGTCACCACGCTGCAGGCAGATCCCTCCAAGTTGTACGTAGGCTTCGGCAAGGCTTGGGCTACAGTCTATTGCAGCAAGCAATTCTTTTTCAGCTTCATTGTATTTTTTCTGACCCATCAGGCCTACTGCAAGGTTATAGTGAGATGTCCCGCAATCCGGATTTGCAGCTACGCCGCCCCTTTGAACAGCAATATATTCTTCTACATTTTTTGCTTTTGGCATAATTTATTCCTTTAAAAGTTTTATTTAAAAAATATAATAAGTTACATAAACGAGATGTCAAACTATTGAAAATTTTATTTTGAGTTATTATGGCACTAAAATATTATCAAGTAAAAACAGATTGAAGTCAATATTTAACTCTATAATATAACATCAATATAACATCGATTTTTATCGAAATGTAAATTCAAGGGGAATATTTTTTCTTGACATAGTTATATATTTTATATAATTTCTTAGCGTTATAGACTTATTGGGTAACTTCTCAATAAGTTCCGGCACCAAATGTCATTCCCGTGAAAACGGGAATCCAGAAAATCCGAAAAAGCACTGGATTCCCGCCTTCGCGGGAATGACGATAAAAATTTTTAAAAAGTTGCCCGAACTTATTGAGAAGTTACCTTATTGGAGGTAAATTGTTTTCAACAAGGAGGTTGTTATGATAACAGGATCTTTCACAGCACTTATAACGCCATTTAATGATTTTGCCGTTGATTATGAAAATCTCGATAAGCTTGCAGATTTTCAGATAAAAAACGGCATGACGGGAATTTTGGCTGTTGGGACAACAGGCGAAAGCCCATCTTTAACGTGGGATGAACACAATAAAGTTATAGAGAATATTGCAAAAAAAACAAAAGGCAACTGTATTTGCATAGCAGGTACAGGAAGTAACAACACCAATGAAACTATTGCCGCAACTGAGCATGCTGTCGGTGTTGGCGTTGATGCTGTGTTGCTGGTGGACCCATATTATAACGGCCCAAGTTCACTTGAAATACGTAAAGAATATATTGGACCCGTTGCCGGAGCTTTTCCGGATGTTGAGATTATTCCTTATGTAATTCCCGGCAGAACAGGCACACAACTGTTACCTGAAGATTTAGCTCTCCTTAGCAAGGAGTTTGGAAATGTTAATACAGTTAAAGATGCAACTGGAAATATAAAAAATATGAGACATACCAGAGCTTGTTGCGGAAATAATTTTACCATTCTATCCGGTGATGATGGGATGACATATGATATGATGGTTGACCCGCAGATAAAAGCAGCCGGGGTTATTTCCGTTGTTTCAAATATTGCCCCAAAAGCTGTTTCTGAAATGGTTAAGTTCCTTGAGCAGGGTAACCATGCCGAGGCCCAGAGACTGTTGTCGGCACTTGAACCGCTCTTTAAAATAGTTACTGTAAAAACCAGGGAAGTGACGCCATATGGGGAAGTTGTTTTCAGGGCAAGGAATCCTCTGGGCATAAAGGTTCTGATGGCTATTCTTGGCGTTACATCCGGAGAATGCAGAAAGCCTTTGGGGAAAATAACAAAAAATGGTCTTGATATTGTTATTGAAGCAGCACGAAAGGTTCAGGCCGATAACCCTGAAATATTCCAGCCGGCAACGGATTTTTTTGGTGTAGATATTGAGGCTCGTTTAAAAGATCCTTCAAGCTGTGAAGGACTTTTTTATGAAAAGTACTAAAAACCTTGAGCAGGAAATTGGTCGAGCAGTCAACCACTCGACCATTTTCCTACTTGACAACTCAATCAGTTTTCTTTTCAATTATTTTGAAATCGCCGTCTTTAAAAAAGAGCCACTTCAGCCACTTGATTCCGAATTCTAATAGAGCGACTTCATCTTTCTTTATTTTTTCAAGAGTTTCTTTTTCTATATCGTAGTGCTCAAGGAATGAACTTTCAAAAACAAACTCTCTGAACTTGTCAATATTGTAACTAACTAAGAAAAACATTTTCTTGCTTTGTTCGGTGAGCATTACATTTTTTGGGAAAGATCTCTTTCTAACCAGCAAATCCGTCCAGCCGGCATTAATCTCATCATGGATGTCAACACCCTGATTTTTACGCCATTCACGTATTGTCCATATTTTTTCTTCTTCAAAGCCAAGGCAGTGAGGTTCATGTACAAAAAAATAGAAATCCTTGTCATCGGCTCCCTCTTTATGGCTCAACGAAGCAACGCCTAAAGGGTAATAACGACAAGTGGTGGGCCTGTCTTCATAGATTATGCATCCATCATCTCTTACAAAAGGGCATGATTTTTCCTCATCTTCCATCAACTTTAAAGTTACAACAGGTAGATCTGTTTTCTCTAAAAGCTGTGGTTCAGTGTAGATTGCCAGGAATTCTTCTGATGAAAGCTGCAAACGATTTTTTAGCCTGATAATATCATAAGGGGTAAGATTAATGTTAATACCCCTGCAACACTTGGTAAAACATTTCACACCCTTATGGCATTCGAACTTAAATTTGTCGTCAAGACCATATCTGACTGGTTCAATACCAGCCGTATCGGGCATATTATTTGACATATTCATATGTTATTTTTCCTTTCACAGGATTTATAGACTGTCACATATTAAATTTCACTGCGTTATCGGTCGTCGGCGTATTACAATACAGCCTTCTCCCTCTATCCTTGTGCAATTTAATATGTGACAGTCTATAGGTTGTATCAAAAAGCTTGACCTTTCCTATCTGAATAAAAAAATGATGTCAATAGATCAGATTTTGTAATGCAATATAGTATTCTGTCATCTATTATAGTGTCGCAAATAAGGCCGTCATTCCCGCGAAAGCGGGAATCCAGAAGCACCGAAGTGGTCAGAAATGCTTGTCCTCGACCTGATCGGGGAATGGATTCCCGCCTTCGCGGGAATGACGGCTATATTTGCGACACTACATAGATGACAGGACACTACAGTAAACTTCTGAAAATTTGTCCCAACAACTCACGAAAATCCGAGCAATCTGCGTAATCTGTGGATTAAATTTGAACAGAGTATTTTGATAATTCAGTGTAGTTCCGTGAAAATCCGTGGTAAACTATTATTTTAAGTTTTATCCAATCCGATTATATAAATCTCTTTACTCGCCTTTCGGCTGCTTTGTGGTTTGAAAATCCTGCTTTTTTTAAAGCCGGCCTTTACTGAATCTGAAAATTTTTTAAAATCTTCGCCCTGAAAGATCTTGCAAACAAAAGATCCTCCGGGCATCAGAGTTTTTTGAGCAATGTACAGAGCTGCTTCGCAGAGGTTAAATGATCTCGCAGCATCAACACTTTTATTCCCGCTTGTAGCCGGTGCCATATCACTTAAAATAACGTTAAAATTTTTTCCTGTTAACTCATAAAACTCATCACCAATAGAGAGAATATCTGCGGTATATACCCTGGCGTTTGATGGGATCTTTACAGATAAAGGCTTCAGGTCAACTCCAGTTACCCGGCCTTTTTTACCAGTAAGCCCTGCTGCATAGATAAGCCAGGAACCCGGTGAACAACCCAGATCAAGAACTCTGTCTCCCTTTTTAATTAAATTGTATTTTTGCTGTATTTCTTTAAGTTTATAAACCGATCTTGCCGGGAAATTTTCTTTTTTAGCGAGTGTGGAATAATGATCTTGCCACCCCTTATTTTTTGATTTGTATCGCATCAAAACAGGATTTCCATAGCTTCTGATACTGTTTTAACCCCTGTAACATCTATGCCTTTTACTTCGGTCATGCGTTTCAGGTTGCTTTCCGGCACAAGACACCTTGAAAAACCCATTTTTTTTGTTTCATTAACTCTGGTTTCAATATGACTTACAGCTCTGACTTCACCTGTCAATCCTACTTCACCAAGAACAAGTGTTGCATCAGAAATAGGTTTATTTAAAAAGCTTGATGCGATGGCGGAAACAATCCCCATGTCAATTGCCGGCTCATCTACTTTTACACCCCCAGCCACATTCATAAAGATATCGTGCCCCATTAAATCCATACCTAATTTTTTTTCCATAACAGCCACAAGCAGAGCAACCCGATTTTGGTCAAGACCAAGAACTGTCCTTCTG
>JAUWQK010000197.1 GCA_030611115.1 Deltaproteobacteria bacterium | reverse complement strand
TTCAAGCCTATTGTTGAATTTGGCCGTAAATTAAACCCATCCAGGGGATCATATGCTTGATAAAAGCAAGAATAGTTGATATCATTCATTAACAATAACAAAGCGTTGCCGCAATCCAACTGTCATTTGCGCTTATAGATTCAATCAGTTGATTTAAAAAGCGGTTCTCAAATTACCAGGGCGTTAGACGTGCTAATAAAGAAAGATGTTGTTTGCAAAAATAAAAACTATCGAATCCAGGATGTTATGTTCAAAAAATGGATTCAAACTCTTTTATGAAAAATTATATAACTCAAGTTTCGCACCCACTAATTCCTATGAAGCTTCTCTGGCAGGGCAGGTATTAGATAGTTTTTTTAAAAAACAAAATATATTCACTCTGGCTTTGGCAACGGCACCATACCCACTCAGTTTGTAAGGAGCGAGACATGCACGGCATTTTATCCCTGATGAAAAACCTTCTATGTGCCTGTCCTGGTCAAATCCCAGGGCCAGCGTATAGTGGTTTAGAATATCAATCATATTATTTTACTCTTTTAAAAAAACTATCTAATACCTGCCCTTTAAAGCTTTTGTTGCATAGAGGTGTGCGAAACTTGAGTTATATAAAAGTCCTCGCTTGAACTCACCGGCGCTTTGGGAGACACCGTGCAGAACGTGCGCAAAATTAGATTGGGAGGGTACCATCTTCTGGAAGAACATCAAACATATATTCAGCATCGTTTAAACAAAGATTGACTGCATTAATACTCTCTGCCTTTTCGACACGTATTTTTATTTGCCTTAAAGAATAAAGCGCCCTGTTTCGCAAATCCATGCCTGCGTTATGAGCATCAAGGAGACCTTTCATTTTTTCAATCATCTGATCAAGCTCAGACAATGCATCAATACGGCATTGATCTGTCTTTTCCTTGACAATCATATCATTAAACACCCTGACCTTTTCAAGCGATTCACAAGCTTCTGAAATCATGTCATACGGAGCAGGTGATGACAGAATCTGTTTCAATCCGTCAAAATCTGCGGAAGCTTCATTGTTCTTATTTAATTCAGGCTCATTCTCGCTGAATTCTTCAACAGATTTAATCAGAGTTGTCCAGAAATCATGATGTTTGGTATAAAATTCGGTCAGTCTCTTTTCTTGCGCATACAAGTTAAGGATTTGTGCACTGTTATCGTAGAAAGCGCTGATCAGAGAAAAAGAATCCTGTTTAATTGAAATGTCTTCAATAAAACTCAGCCACCTGTTAATTTCTTTCTTTCCCGGGAAATACTTCTTTTGGGCGGAAGGCTTGTATGATTGAAAGCTGTTTTGCCAACTTCTGATTTTCTTTGCCAGAAAACACCACAGTTCATACTGATCGCAGTCGTCAATGTTTTCGTCTTCCGATATCTTCAGATATAGGTTCTTTGCGCCCTGAAATACTGAATCATCAACAGTTTCCGCAGCAATAATCAATAATTGCTCACCAGACTCAATAGAGTTAAGCAAAAGGTTTTTAACTTTAAACGGCTCAAGGTTTTTGTTGTTTATTCTGAACTGAATTTTAAAATCCTGAGCTATCCAGAAAATATACTGCAAAATTTTAAACTCTGTTAGACCATGAGTCTCTTTCACATAGAGAACAAATTCACTCAAAACAACATGCCCGTGCTGTTTTATCTGATCTGCCAGACATTCCATCACAGCATTTTGTTCTTGCGACAGGTTGTTTTCAAAACCAAACGAAATCTGACGATGCCCCAGATTGATATTTTCAATATCGCTATATCTCATTAAATAAATCCATAAGCTCCCTTGGACCAAGTCTTCATTCAAGGATTAAATTTTGACTTCATAGCTTCGGCAAAGAGGTTGGCAAAGGAGCGTAGCGGGTTTGCTAATCCTTCTTCAGCCGATTGCTGGACGTTTTTTTGATTAAAATTCATTTGGTTGAGATATTTTTCTCTCTGCTTCTTCCTCTTCTGCTATTAGGAAATCAATGATTTTTCTTTTGTCTGTATCTGCTTCAAACAACTCCCGAAGAGCATAATATGCTTCGTAACCGTCAAGATTGGTGGAATAATAAAAATCTTTGGCTAATTCTGAAAATGTATCAAGGTCTGCTTGGTCAACACATGCTTGAGTGTAGTAAGTGATAAGAAGACTGAGAATATTTTCGAACTCATGGAAGAATGACAAGTCAGAGAGAAGGTCAATTCTGCCGGGATAATTGTCCAGGCCATATAGAAGGAGGATTTTAAGGTTTTTATTGGCTTTTTTGTAGTATTTCCTGATCAGCGGATAGTTGGGATTCTCTGCGGCCTTTTCCTCAGAGTAACTTTCAAATATCTTTTTTGATAATTTCTTTTTGTTTTCAAAATAGGCGACGAGATCTCTCTGTCGTTGGTTTTCTGGTCTGGCATTTCTTTCTTCTATTTCTTCTTCATCATCATAATCGTCTTCAAAGTACTCGAAGCCGAGTTCCTCCATTTTGGCAATATGGTCTTTGGGATGATTGCGAAAAATTTCATTCACTCTGTCACGAATGATTTCGTTTTTTAATTTTGCGTAGTCATCAAGGACGGAATCTTTGTCTTTTTTGCCCATTTGGGGTTAGTTCTCTTGTTTTTATTTTTACGTCCAACATTTCGGGGTAAGATGCGGGAAAAGCCAACTAAGACTTGGCAAAAGAAAAGTTTTATACTGCATAGGCTTAAACAAAAAACGCGGTGGCTTTGGGCGTCAAGGTGCTTGCGATTGTTGGGTGATATTCTTTAGAAGAGTTTCATTCACCCATGCATTAAGGCTTTTCCCGTTCTTTAGTGCTTGGATGGCAATTGTTTTATGAAGTTCCGGATCTACACGAACTATGAACTTACCAGAGTACGGTTTTTCGGGATCTTCTCCTCGCGAAGCGCAGAATTCGAGATAATCTTCGACTGAATTATGAAATGCTTTCCGCAATTCTTCAACGGCTTCTCCCTCGAAAGTGATTACATCTCGCAAATTGATGACTTCTCCATGAAAAATATTGGCCTCATCATCAAATTCAACTTTTGCAAAATATCCTTTATATTCCATCATCACCGATTTTCGCAGCAATAATTTCCAATAGTTATAAACGCACGATATTTTTAGTGTTGGTGATATAAATATTAACCTGGCAATTAAAAAGCCGAAACTATAAAAACTATTGGACCATATGAACCTTAAATAATAGCGTTTTATGAATATCTCACCATATATGTTAGAGTATTTAATTGCCGGTTTAATAAGAGATTGAAATTTATAATGATACCAGAAGTATCCTGGAATGAATTCAATCAACAAG
>JAUWQK010000052.1 GCA_030611115.1 Deltaproteobacteria bacterium | reverse complement strand
TGCCCAGTGGAATTACATTAATTGTTGCAATTGGCATTATTCCCTCCTATTTATTGTTGATTGTTGATTTGTGGAATCGCTTTGCTCTGTCTTTTTATAAAATTAATAGAATACCTTCAATCAACAATCAACAAATATTATTTTGCGCTCTTCCTATCTTTCTTGACATAAAATTCTAAATTTATTATTCTATACAATTTAGGTCATTATATTCTTTATAATTTTTGTGGTTAACTTTTATATTTCAACAGCTTGAAATTTATCGAATAAATAGCAATATCCTTATACGTTACAAAATGACTAACAACTGGTGGACAAAAGGAAACTTTGAGCCGAAAGTTGGCGATAATGCCATAAAGGACTCGATATTAAAAGTAACTGATCCTGTATTTTTGATAGGTATAGACGGGGGAATTGCCGTCTCCCGGGATGGCACTATAACTATAGGAAATATATTAGAATCAAATAATAACCACTTTCCTTTATATGCATATGCTCCCCCGCTCCATCCGGAAAACCTTGGTGATCCATACTTCAAAAAGTCACACAATCTTCGTTATGCATATATTGCAGGAGCAATGGCCAATGGCATTACATCAGTTGAAATGGTTGAAAAAACAGGACGCGCCGGAATGATGGGATTTTTTGGAGCGGCAGGCCTTTCCCTTGATGAAATAGAGTCTGCTGTCGATAGACTTCAAAATAATATGAATAACCATCCCTTTGGGTTTAACCTTATAAACAGTCCCAACAATCCGGATCTTGAATCAGCGATAGTTGATTTGTATTTAAAGCGGGGAATCAGACTTATAAGTGCCTCGGCATATCTTGAAATTACTCTGCCGCTCGTTTATTTCCGTGTAAAAGGAATCCATCGTGATTCCAATGATAATATAGTATGTCCGAATAAAATTATTGCAAAAGTATCGAGAATCGAAATTGCCGGAAAATTTTTTTCGCCGCCGCCTGATAAAATACTTTATCAACTTGTCGACAAAAATATGATTACAAGAGAAGAAGCAACTCTTGCAGGGTCGATACCGGTGGCAGATGATATGACCGCAGAAGCGGATTCAGGAGGACACACCGATAACAGGCCGGCTCTTTCTCTATTGCCGACAATAATTGCGCTTCGTGATGAGCTTGCTGAAAAATATAAGTATAAAAGGCCTCTTTCTGTGGGACTTGGCGGTGGAATTGCTACACCCTCAGCAGCGGCGGCGGCCTTTTCCATGGGGGCCGCCTATATTTTAACCGGCTCTATCAACCAGGCCTGTGTTGAAGCCGGCACATCGGAAGCTGTTCGTCAAATGCTCGCAGAGGCCAGACAGGCGGACGTAACTATGGCTCCTGCAGCAGATATGTTTGAAATGGGTGTAAAAGTTCAGGTATTAAAACGCGGTACAATGTTTCCGTTTCGCGCTGCAAAACTGTACGATTTTTACTGTAGATATGACAGACTTGAAAATATACCTGAGATTCAAAGAAAAATACTGGAAAAAGATTTTTTCCAATGCAGTTTAAAAGATGAATGGGAGAATACAAAGAAGTTTTTTGTTGAAAATAATCCAAACCAGATAATCCGGGCTGAAAAAGATCCAAAACACAAGATGGCTCTGATATTTCGTTCATACCTTGGCCGCAGTTCAAACTGGGCAATAACAGGCGATCTTTCAAGAAAAATCGATTATCAAATATGGTGTGGTCCGGCCATAGGCGCTTTTAATGAATGGGTAAAAGGGTCCTTTCTTGAAAAGTATGAAAACAGGGAAACAGTGACAGTTGCAATGAACCTCCTTTTTGGAGCTGCTGTTGCAACGCGCGCAAACTGGCTTTGCAGCCAGAAAATTGCGCTGCCGAATAATATCGGCCAAATATCTCCAATAAAGCTTTCAGAAATATTGGAGCTACTTAAATAACGGTTGACGGTTGAACTGTGAACCGTGAACCGCTTATAAAGGTATAACAATTGGGTACTGATAAGAAAAAATCAATCAAGAATATTCACACTGCTATTATTGGTATGGGATGTTTTTTTCCAAAAGCATCAGGGTTACATGAATACTGGCGTCTAATTTTTAAGGGTGAGGACGGCATTACTGATATCCCGAAAACCCACTGGTCTCCTGACGATTACTTTGATAAGGATCCAAAAAAACCAGACCATATTTACTGTAAAAGAGGGGGGTTCCTTTCGGCTGTTCCTTTTGATCCTACTGAATTCGGTATGCTTCCTTCTTCTCTTGAAGCAACTGATACCTCCCAAATCCTGGGCCTGCTTGCAGCTAAGATGGCGCTTGAAAATGCAGGCTATGGACAAAATGCCGACTTCAGCCATAGCAGGACAAGCGTAATATTAGGCGCAACAGGGACTCAGGAACTTGCCATTCCGCTGGGTGCCAGGCTGGGGCATCCAATCTGGCGAAAAGCTCTTCACAATTCAGGGATTGAACCTGATAAAGCAGAAGAAATTATTAAAAAAATATCCGACTCATATGTATCATGGCAGGAGAATTCTTTTCCGGGTCTGTTAGGAAATGTTATTGCAGGAAGAATATGCAACCGTCTTGGCATAGGAGGCACAAACTGTGTTGTCGATGCAGCCTGCGCCAGCTCGATGGGAGCTATTTACCTCTCCCTCCTCGAACTTTCATCAGGGCGGTCGGACATGGTAGTCACTGGAGGTCTGGATACTTTAAACGATATTTTCATGAACATGTGCTTTTCCAAAACATTCATTCTTTCAGCGACCGGAGATTCGAGACCTTTTTCTAAAGATGCGGACGGAACTGTTCTGGGGGAAGGAATAGGATTGCTGGTTCTTAAAAGGCTTGAAGATGCTGAAAGAGACGGCGATAGAATTTATGCCGTTATAAGAGGTATTGGGTCATCAAGCGATGGGAAAGCGCAAAGCATATATGCCCCCAGACCGGAAGGACAGTTAGAGGCCCTTCGCATTGCTTATGAGTCATCAGATACTGATCCGGCTTCTATTGAGCTTGTAGAAGCACATGGTACAGGCACTCGTGTCGGAGATAATGTTGAGTTCAGTGCACTTAAACGCCTGTTCGCCCAATCATCCCCAAAAGGGTCATCCCAAAAAATAAATACATGCGCATTAGGCTCGGTAAAATCCATGATTGGTCATACAAAAGCTGCTGCAGGAACCGCAGGGCTGATCAAAGCCGCGCTTGCTCTTTATAATAAAGTATTACCGCCCACATTAAAAGCTGACGAGCCTGATCCAAAATTAGGGATTAACGACAGCCCCTTTTACATAAACACCGAAACAATACCATGGTTCTCTAAAAAAGAACACCCGCGCAGGTCCGGGGTCAGCGCATTTGGATTTGGCGGAAGTAATTTCCATATTGTACTTGAAGAATACAATCAAAATAAAAATGAAATTTTCTGGGATGGTTCAATTGAAATCATATCTTTATCAGCTTCCACCAAAAAAGAACTCGAAAATCAATTCCGCGAGTTAAAAAACTCCATTAATAAAGGAATCTCATATAAAGAACTCGCAATTAAAGCAGCAAAAACCAGAAAAGAATTTTCACCGGATGATCAATTCAGATTTCTTTTAGTTCTTGAAAGACCATCTAATTCCTCAGGAAATCCGTCTGATGATTTTTCAGGACTTCTCAGCGAAGCATCGGATTCAATTGAATCAAACCGGCAAAATAATAATAGAGAAAACAACAGGAATTTGAAGAATATATTTTATGGTGGCCCTGAAAAACCCGGTAAAATCGCATTTATCTTTCCAGGCCAGGGGAGCCAATATGTAGGAATGGGCCGCGATCTAATTTGCACATTCCCGGAGGCATTTAACATCCTTGAAAAAGCCAATGAAAAATATAATAATTCTGAACGGCTAAGTGATTTTATCTATCCCTGTCAGGCCCAAACAAAAACAGAAAAGAAAGAGCAGGATGAAGCTTTAAGAAGAACCGACATTGCTCAGCCGGCAATTGGCGCCGTTAGCCTGGCAATGCACAATATCCTTAAGGAATTCGGCATAAAACCTGACGCAACATGCGGACATAGCTACGGTGAGTTGACAGCCCTTTGTTCAGCAGGCTGGATAGATATAGACACATTTTTCCTTCTTTCAATTTCAAGGGGCAATTCAATGGCTGCGGCGGGCCAAAATAAAGATCAAAAAAACGGCGCCATGCTGGCTGTAAAGGCAAGTCTTGAAAAACTTGCGAATCTGGTTATAGAAGTAGGTTCAGATGTCATTCTTGCAAACAAGAACAGCCCTAATCAAGGCGTTCTATCCGGCTCAATTGAAGCAATAAACCACGCTGTAAAAATATGTAAAAAAGAAGGATTAAAAGCAATAAAGCTCCCCGTGGCCGCTGCTTTTCACAGCAGTCTGGTTAAAACCGCTCGAAAACCTTTCAAAAAAACATTAAAAAAGATCAAAATTTCTCCTTCGGAAATACCGGTTTTATCTAATACAACCGGCAGAGCATATCCTTATGATTCTGAACATGTAAAAAAACTGCTTGGCGATCACCTGATATCTCCTGTTGATTTTGTCAGCAATGTTGAGAATCTATTTGAAATGGGAATTCGCACATTTATAGAAATAGGGCCCAAATCAGTTCTTACAGGACTTGTAAAATCAATATTAGACGACCGTAAATTTCAAGCCATTCCTTTAGATTGTTCTTCAGGGAAACAATTCGGATTGGCTGATCTTGCAAGAACTCTTTGTTGTATTGCCTCTATAGGTCAGCAGGTTGAACTGAATAAATGGGAAAGGCCTGTTTCAGAATCAAGAAAGCAGCTTATGAGCATTCCTATTTCAGGTGCAAACTATAAAAGCCGGAAAACAGAAAACAAAGAAATACATCCTGAAGCCCCGGTTAAACAGGTAAAAAATAAACCCGACAATACTCCACCCTCAAGCCTGATATCTGTCGAGCACGATAAGGGTATTACTGATACCGGAAAAAAATATACTATGGATAATAACAAATTAAAAGATGAACGTCCAACATCGAACGTCCAACATCGAACGTCGAATAATGATGTCGCTTCGCTATTTTATAATAATAAAAAACCTGACTTAATTATAAACGCCTTACAGGTAGTTAAGCAAGGCCTGGAATCAATGCAGACTCTCCAGTTGCAGACTGCTGAAATACATAAAAAGTTTTTGGAAGCCCAAAGCGAATCAAGCCGTACTTTGCAGAATATGATGGCAAATACTCAGCGTCTTGCTGAGGCTTCAATGGGGTTTAGGGTCGAAGAAGAGATAGTTATAAATTCATTAAGAGAGCAAAATATCATTCAGAATCAAACAGAAATTGAACCGGAAGATAAAAGCCCGGAAGACAAAAACAGCCATTCGCAGGATAATATTCATGAAATCGAAAATAACCTGTTGGAGACAGTAAGTCATCTTACCGGATACCCCAGCGAAATGCTCGGGCTTGATATGGATATAGAATCCGACCTCGGTATTGACTCAATTAAAAGAGTAGAAATCTTTTCTTCTCTTGAAGAAAAACTGACCAATATACAATCTGTTTCTCCAGAAATAATGGGAAGCCTGAAAACTCTCCGCCAGATCGCTGAATACCTGGCCGGTACTTCCTTAAATAATGAGCCTCAAGCCAGTACAATAAATACGCCAATAAATACGATTGCATCTCCAAAGCGTGCTGCTGAAAATGAATTGCCGGAAATAAATATTTCCGACATCAGCAGAAGAGTTGTATCAATTGTTGAAAAACCTTATAAGCAAGGAGACAGGTTAGATATTCCCCATGGCAGAAAAATCTTTGTTACTGATGATAACAGCGGTCTATCCAAAGCTGTTGCTGAAGAATTAAAATCACAAAATATAGATGCCGTGCACATTTCTAAAGAAGCGTTAATGAATAAGAAAGATCTGCCTAAAGCAGCCGGGCTTATGATACTGCCGACAAACGCGGCAAACGATTTTTCTACTGAAGAACAAAAAAATGATAAAATATTAAAAGATGCTTTTATCCTCACAAATCATCTGGCTTCCGACCTGATTGATTCTGCAGCAAAAGGTGGAGCGATATTTGCAACAATAACCCGCCTGGACGGTGCTTTTGGTTTTAAAGGAAAAGGCATTGCCAACGCTGTTACAGGAGGGCTTGCCGCACTTGCCAAAACTGCTTCCATAGAATGGGAAAGCGTCTGCTGCCGCGCAATAGATATTGTTCCGGACTGGGAAGATAATAAAGACATTGCAAAAGCTGTTGTTGCTGAACTTGTAAACCCGGACCCTTCAGTACCAGTTGAAATCGGTCTTGATAAAAACTTATCGCCTGGATCACGATTTACATTAAAGCTCGAGTCATCACCTTATCAACCAGCACAAAAAATTCAGCTTGACCTCAACCATGGAGACGTTGTTGTTGTTACAGGTGGAGCAAGAGGGATAACTGCTTCTACTGTTCAAGCTCTTGCAAAACATACTGATGCAACGCTGATTCTCCTCGGAAGATCACCCGAACCCTCTTCCGAACCAAACTGGCTTGAAACCATAGATGAAGAGGCAGTTATAAAAAAGGCTATTTTAGAAAATGAACTCGGCAATCAAAATGCCTCACCAGTCATGTTGGAAAAAGCTTACAGGAAACACATGGCAAATCGTGAAATTTCAAGAAACCTGGAAAAACTCAGACAAGATGGGACATCTGTATTCTACTTTTCGGCAGATATTCGCAAGCCCGAGCAGCTTAACCGTGTTTTAGATGATGTCAGATCTGCTCACGGCCCTATAAAAGGTATTATTCACGGAGCGGGCGTGCTGGATGATCGTTTGATAAAAGATAAAACAATTAATCAATTTGAGCGGGTTTTTGATACCAAAGTAAAAGGTCTTTTTACTCTACTTGAATCAACAAAGAATGATAATTTGAGATATCTTGTGCTTTTTTCATCTATTGCTGCACGAATTGGAAACAGAGGACAAGTCGATTACGCAATGGCCAATGAGGTTTTAAACAAAATAGCCCGGAAAGAATCATTATTACGCCCGGATTGCAGAGTTGTCTCAATAAACTGGGGGCCATGGGATGGCGGCATGGTAACCCCATCTCTGAAACGGGAATTTAAAAAGAATAAAATTGAACTGATCCCCAAGGATGCCGGTTCAATGTGTATGCTTTATGAAATGATGGGCGACAAAAACCATCCCACGGAAATAGTTATCGGTGGAAATATAATTCCTGCTGAAGAAAAACTATCTCTTACCTTTAAACGTGAAATAGATATTGAGGAATGCCCTGTTCTTGAATCTCATATCTTAGACGGCAATCCGGTTGTGCCTTTTGCGCTTATGGCTGAATGGCTCGGGCATGGCGCTCTTCATAATAATCCAGGACTTTTTCTATATGGCCTTGACGACATCAGAATCTTAAATGGAATCAAGATTGGATATAATAAAAAACTGATTCGCCTCATGACAGGTAAGGCAAGGAAAAAAGGTTCTATTTTTGAAGTCGATGTTGAAATCAGGGATGGGATAAAAAGCGGCATTGAGGTAATTCATACAAGGGCAAAAGCTATTTTAACAGATAAATTTTCACAGCCGCCCATTCTTGATATATCCGCTTATATGGGTGCTAAAGCTTATTTCAGAAGTATGGATGAAGTTTACGATAAAATACTCTTTCATGGTGTTGCGCTCAGAGGCATAAAAGAAATAATCAGTTGTTCTTCAAAAGGCATATTGGCGCGTATTTCTTCAGCGCCTTCGCCTGTTAAATGGATGAAAGAACCTTTAAGGAGTAAATGGATAGGAGATCCTCTTGTTCTGGATTCCGCATTTCAGATGGCAATTATATGGTGTTTTGAAGAGATGGGGGTTGTTTCACTTCCAACCTACAGCACTTCTTACAGACAGTATAGAAATAAATTCCCCTCAGAGGGAGTTACGGCATTACTCGAAGTAAGGGAAGTTACCAAACGCAAATTTAAAGGAGACTTTACATTTCTCGATCTGAATAACGTGGTTGTTGCTCAACTGACAGGCTATGAAGCTGCAATGGATGAGTCTTTGTTTAAGGCATTTAAGACTAAAGATGCCGCAAATGCTTAAACCTATTAAAAGATAAACGTCGAACATCGAACATTGAACGTCGAATTTTGAATAAGGTATTCTGCCAATTTTTAAACTGGCGGAGCGAAGCGATTTCATCATTCGATGTTCGATGTTGGATGTTCGACGTTCATTTTTTTTCAATCCCTCCTGGGCAAAAACAACTTAGCGCTTATGCCCCTAATCCCTGATCCCTGCTTTTACGCGT
>JAUWQK010000089.1 GCA_030611115.1 Deltaproteobacteria bacterium | reverse complement strand
TTTCACGCGTTTAACTTTTTCTTGCTTCTTTTGACCAAATGAATTCAGAGCTTAATCCAGTAAAAATCTTGCTTGCCCACCTGGAGGGTTAATCCTGTTAAAAAAAGTCCGTGTTTGTCTGTGTGCGTCTGGTGCAAATATTCCTGTCTAATAAAATATAAAAAACATCATACATAGAGATCTTTGCATAACCGGTAACGACTCAACTACTCGACCAATTAGGGCGAAGCCCCTAAGCTCACCAAAGTTCAAGGAACCTTTTAATGGAAGACAAACTAAAACATGGCGAAAGACAAAAAAACTATCTTCCAATATATGGGAATAGGGTATTTGAGAAATATGAAAAGGAGTAATAAAGTTACAAAGTGCCAACGTTCCCTGCGTCTATTTTTGGGGTCAATTTTCGAGAAGTTGCTAATTGATAACCGTTTATTGCTGATAAGGTCAGAAGGTAACAGCGTCCCCCATTACTAATGCTCCATGAATATTGACTTTCCTAAAGCAATGCCATATTAATTCTATCTCTGGCTAATGGGCGTTGCTTTTTTTGTTTAAACCTCTTATAAAAACAGATAATTACATAACAACTGGTCATGTAACTCAAGGGGCGGAGCTGTAACGAGCTGAGAAGTAGCCAAAATAAAGCAACAAAAACAATAGCGTCCTCCTATGGCTACGGTCCAGAAACTAAATACGGGAGAAGTAATTATGGGAAATGAAGTAAAGCAACAGGAGCAGATAAAACTGCCACAGGATTTTCAGGCTCTTATAGCCGGTTTTTTCCCTAACACAAAATATTTTGACAGCCGGTTTGATCTTTTACAAGTTCAAATTGATGAATCAAGAAGAAACCAGGAACAGATCAAGGATCAGCTTAAGGATTTTAAAGGCGATACCGATAAGCGCTTTGACCAGGTAGATAAGCGCTTTGAGCAGGTGGATAAGCGCTTTGACCAGGTGGATCACAGGTTTCAGCGGCTTGAAGACAAAATAGACAATCTCATTGAACGTATTGATGTTAAGGTTGATAGAGGCTTAAAAGAGAACCGGAATCTGACTGTAAGACTTTTCACCTTTGCGCTCTCTTTCTCCCTTGTTGCGGTAATCGGGATGTTTGGAAAACTTTTTGGGTTGTTTTAGGCTGCCCCCTCCTAACTATCTGTTCAGATAGAAATCTTTGACATTTTTTCACATCCCTGATAAATTTCCAGCAATATGGAAATTTTAATGATATCTTTACTCATTCTGCTTTTTTCAATTAAATTGAATTCTCACCTTGTCATTGAGAACCTGGCCATACGTCAGCAATTGGCTATTATGAAACAATCTGTCAAGGTGCCAAAGCTTCGGAATTAGAGATCGTCTTTTCTGGGTAATTCTTTCCACAAACCAAAACCACCTTCTCAGACATGGCGTACCTTCCTGAAAAACCATATGTTCAACACCTGTTCTATGGATTTCTTTACTGTACCCACTGCGACATTTAAAATTCTGTTTGTGTTTTTTATCATTCATAACGAGCGCAGGAAAATTATCCATTTCAATGTCACTTCAAATCCTACAGCAAAATGGACAGGACAGCAGATTGTAGAAGCTTTTCCCTGGGACACCACAACAAAATATATTATCAGAGACCGGGATGCTATCTATGGAGAAGTAGTTAAAACTCGTATTAAAAATATGAATATAGAACAAGTCGTAACAGCTTACAAAAGTCCCTGGCAAAACCCATTTGCCGAAAGAGTTATTGGCTCCATCCGCAGAGAATGCTTAGATCATGTCATTGTTTTAAGTGATGGTCATGTGAAAAAAATTCTTAAGGAGTATTTTGCATATTACCACCATGACCGTAATCACTTGAGCCTTGATAAAGACGCACCGTATAAAAGACCTGTGCAGGATAAACCCAAGGATGGTAAACTTGTAGAATTGCCAAGAGTCGGTGGATTACATCACAGGTATGAGTGGAAAGAAGCTGCTTAGAATCAAGATGACACCAGGTTGTCCCTCAGTAACCCAAAACTCAACACCCAAAACATATCGCCTTCACATTTTCCACGCTTTTATGCTAAAAAACTATCTACATTTTTTGTTGAAAGGATAAAATTTGTTGATTTTTATAGCTGGATGCTTTTTTAGGAAGGACAGGTTAGAATAGTTTCAGCAAAGCTATAGTTATGGAGGTTTGAGCTATCATCAAACCAACAATCCACTTGATCAATCGGATTTCTAAGTCTTTAATATCGTCTCTGGTAGCTAACCCCTCTTTGCGGGATTGGTCAATTATTTCAACAAATTCGTTTGCTTTTTGATCATCGAGCCCAAGGTTCTTTAGGATGGGATAGAGCTTTGCAATTGTAGCCATGGCATTATTTCTCCTTTTTAATAAAAATCTAACACATTTTTGTGCCAAAATCAAACAGAAATGGAATAACAATTGAGTACAAGATGAAAAAGATTGTAATCGGAATAGGCATTCTTATCCTTTGTAATCATTAAGAGGCCTGATTTCATGGGTTGAATTATCACATCGTCATAACGCCTTCACATTTTCCACGCTTTTATGCTAAAAAACTATCTACATTTTTTGTTGAAAGGATAAAATTTGTTGATTTTTATGGCTGGATGCATTTTTATGAAGGACAGACCTCGGAATTGAAGGAATCGCAGAAGAAGACTGACGAGCAGCTCAAAAAAACGATCAAGAAACTGGATGAAATCGGGAGGCAACTAGGTGATCTTGGACTTGTGCAGGGCGAAGTTGCTGAGGATCTGTTTTATAGGAATATCCGCTATCTATTCAAGGAAGAGCGGGATATGATCTTTGCTGATGTAAAGAGAAATCTGAAGAAAAAGGGCTTTGGAGAGTATGATATTGTAGCGGCAGACGGTGACGCTGTTTTAGTTATTGAGGTAAAGAACAAGCTTCAAAAACGCATGGTAGACAGATTTATCAATAAAGCGCTTCCGAAGTTCAAAGAAGCGTTTCCACAGTATCGTGATCGGAGGTTGTTAGGCGGGATTGGTGCGTTGGTAGTAAAGGATGATGTAGGGCGCTATGCCGAGAAAGCCGGGCTTTATGTGCTTACTCAAACCAGTGAAGGCGGAGTTGCGATAGCTAACAGGAAAAAATTTCGGGCAAAAGAATTTTCTTGAAGGACAGGCTGTGAAATCTGAATAAAGCAACAAAAAGCACCAGCGTCCCGCTTCAACATTAAGTCAGCCTATAAGATTATAATTTGTTGATTTTTATGGCTGGATGCATTTTTAGGAAGGACATGTCCCCCAGGACAACCTCTTATTATAATAATCAAGGTTTGACCCCAGACCCAACCTCTTATTATAATAATCAAGGTTTGACCCCAGACCTTTCTCATATTTGCCAGGCAATAGTTGAGATGAATGAAGGACTGATTGATGCCGATCTCGGAGCGGGCCTGTTTAAGAAAAGGATTGCCATGCCTGGACAGGGAAAGCGTGGGGGATGGAGGAGCCTGCTCGGATTTCAGGCAGGCAATAAGGCGTTTTTCCTGTATCTGTTTCCCAAAAGCAGGCGGGACAATATTGATGCTGCTGAGATGAAAGCCCTGAAGCGTCTGACAAAATATTACCTGACATTGAAACATGCGGAAATCAAGGCAGCACTGCAATGTGGGGAGTTAAGGGAGGTGAACTGTAGTGAAAAGCGGACCTGACAGTATTCTTTCGGTCGTTCACGAGACAGCAAAGGGTTTGCGTGATGCGCATATTATGAATGAGATAACCATGCGCGAATTTGATGCGCTTTGTCTCTCTCCGGTAAAGACGTATCAGCCAAATGAAATTAAAGAGATACGATTGCGCTATCGTGTCAGTCAGGCGGTATTCGCTGCCTACCTGAACGTGAGCAAGACATCTGTGGCGAGCTGGGAATCGGGGGGGAAGAAGCCCGGCCCTGCGGCAGCCAAGCTGCTTAACCTGGTGGATCGGAAAGGCATTCAAGCAGTTGCGTGATCCGGAAAACAACGGGGTCACATCTTGGAAAACAACGGCGCGCTGTGTTCACGGGGTCGGACCATGACAAGTCTTT
This sequence comes from Deltaproteobacteria bacterium, assembly GCA_030611115.1. Next base: position 2,596 of record JAUWQK010000089.1, on the reverse strand, counting down.
GACTTTACGAAAGAATTGATCATAATTTGAGCTAATTTGAGCTAATTAGTGCCTGAACGAAAACCCCGAAATATGGTTTTTCAATTTTGTTTAGATATTGCCAACTCTCTGAGATTGCTTCTTTTTTTAACTTAAAACCTAAAACTTAAAACTTAAAACCGTGCCTGAATGGGGTTTCCGTTCAGGCACTAATTAAAGTCTTAAAATGGCGGTTTTGGGGTTGAAATCAGCTTTTTAAGAGAAAAATAGGGTAGATGCCAAGGGCTAATCGACATTATATTCCGGGTTATGTGTGGCATATAACCCATCAATGCCATAAGAAAGAATTCCTGTTAAAGTTTACAAGGGATAGAAAGCGATGGTTAGAATGGCTATTTGAAGCCAGAAAGCGTTATGGGGTGGGTGCATCCGCAGTTTCTGACCAAAACGGATTTTATATGTATTTATGGTTATTTTTGAGTCAAAATGCGGAAAAACAATATTATTTACAGCCCACATCACGTTCTATAGCCTCTTATTAGCAGTAAAAAAGGTGCTGGTCAGAAACTGCGGATGCACCCTTATGGGGTTTGTATATTAAACTACATTGTTACTTCAAACCATATTCATCTTTTGGTCGTTGATAGTGGCAATCGTCATGTCATACCCAAAACAATGCAGTTAATAGCGGGTAGGACTGGGCAGGAATTCAATCAAAGGAAAAAACGAAAAGGTGCTTTTTGGGAAGACCGATTTCGAAGGAAAGCGAAATTTCATTAAACGAGGTGTATTTGAAAAAGAGTATATCCAACGAACCAAGCATGTGATTGGCCGAACAGGATGGGACTATGCGCATACAAAGGCGCTAAATCCTTCTGTTAGTTACCATTTCTGTAACGAAACACTTCGGGATAGTTTTTATACGAGCCCTAAATGGAATAGTACATGCAAAACAGACTATACGATATTTATAAGTCAAGCCGGTTGTCCAATTAAAGGTCTGCATCAAGTTTTAAAAGCCGTAGCTTTACTGAAACAGGACTTTCCTCACATCAAGGTAAGAGTGGCCGGGCACAGTATCATAAACACAGCTACTTTGATTGATAAAATCAAACTGAGCGGCTACGGAGCCTACATTCGTAAATTAATCAAGCAACTCAATCTTCACGATCAGGTGCAGTTTACGGGACTGCTTGCCGAAGATAAGATGATTGCAGAATACTTAAACGCTCACCTGTTTATTTGTCCGTCGAGCATCGAGAACAGCCCTAATTCGCTTGGTGAGGCTCAACTGCTTGGGGTTCCAACTATTGCTTCGTATGTGGGAGGAGTGCCCGATATGATTGATCATGGCGAAACAGGATTGCTGTATCGCTTCGAAGAGGTAGAAATGTTGACTGAACACATTCGCCGTATATTTACTGACACTACACTCGCAATGAATCTTTCTGAAAATGGAATCAAAGCTGCCAAGAAACGCCACCACCAGAGAGAGAATCTAAATCGAATGATTGAGATATATCGACTGATCGGAAAAACAATATGACCACGGTCGCAATATTAAACATCATCGTAGTTTTATTCGCATATCTGGCACGATACAGGCGGACGAAATTCGGGCTGAAGGTCTCTTTTTTTCTCATTTTTCTGTTTCTGGCTCTCAGGTATGATTACGGAAACGATTATCCTGGCTATCTTAAACATTTTTTAGTTATTAATCAATATGCCTGGATAGATTATTTCGGTAAATCCTTGCAATTTGAACCAGGATGGACATTCTTATGTCGTTTGTTTGAGCCTTTGGGCTTTTTTGCAATGACGGCAGTGTTAGCTCTATTCAACTGCGTTGTTTATTATCGCTTCATCAAAAAGTATGTGCCACCTGCCTATTATTGGTTTGCAGTTTTTCTTTATGTTTTTACTCCTGGCTTTATGCTGATACACTCTTCTGCCATGCGGCAGTCTGTTGCAATCACTCTATTCATATTTTCAATTGACTACCTTTATAAAAGTAATCGGGGTCGGGCCTCAGCAACTAACTGATATGAAAAGGAAAGTTATGTGAATTAGCACTGCTTTGACCCCTTAGAATAGCCTTTTCATGGCTGAAATCGACAGTTTAAGCGTTAAGCAGTAGTCTTGTTTATGGCGAAATAGATATCCAGTTGCTCGTTAAAATTCCGATTTTGGGTAAGAAATGGCCGGTTTAAGCACTCAAAATTTCCGTTCTTTTAGTGCATTTGTTTAAATATTAAGAGGTTACCCATGTCCGACCCCCCGATAGGAGAGCCTTGATAATTCCACTGACACTTTTTAATAATGAACACGATCCTTTGGGGTATGTCTTTGCCGACATACTATCACTTATTTAGTTGCAAGGGGTGGGTTCTGAGAAAAGACTTGACTTTATGTGTATAACTGGGCTATATAGAACATGGTTTCATAAGAGCTTCATGTGAATATTTATCTCTCAAAAGCGTTTACACGGCTGGCTCGACGCGACGGACTGACAGACGTCCATATTTGCCAGGCAATAGTTGAGATGAATGAAGGACTGATTGATGCCGATCTCGGAGCGGGCCTGTTTAAGAAAAGGATTGCCATGCCTGGACAGGGA
>JAUWQK010000104.1 GCA_030611115.1 Deltaproteobacteria bacterium | reverse complement strand
ATACAGGTTCATCTTGTTTGAATATTTTCTGTAAATTAATCATAAATTTTGGCATCCTTAACGACAAGTCAAAAGTAGTTTACACTTTGTTGATCTTGTTTTTTGGCAGCGAAATTTTTCTTTTCATTTCTTGAGAGTTCCAAAGGTGAAGATGATGAAATGGCTTTTAAACATCATCGGCACATCCATTGGCAAGAAGCTGATGATGGCTGTCACCGGCCTTAGTTTTTGCTTTTTCCTTTTAATTCACCTTGCCGGCAACCTTGCTGTTTATGGCGGCAAAGATGCTTTTAACGCACATGCTGAACGTCTCCATTCATTAGGTCCGGTCATTACCATATCTGAATACTTGCTTTTGCTTTTTGCAATTATACATGTTTTTTTCGGAGCAACTCTTTTTTATGAAAATCTTGTTGCCAGGCCGGTAAAATATTTGGTCAAAAAAAGTGCCGGTGGCAGCAGCCTTGGCTCTGCAACAATGCCATATACAGGTTTTATCCTCCTTCTATTTATTGTCTTTCATGTTTTTAATTTCCATTTCGCAGATAAAACTAATCAGACTATATTTCAAATTCTGGCAAGTACATTTGCGAGGCCGGAATACGTGATCATTTACGTTGTTGCGGTTTTAGTTGCAGCCATTCATATAAGTCATGGTTTCTGGAGTGCATTCCAGACCATAGGGGCCAATCATCCCAAGTACATGCCCTTTATTAGGGGCGCCGGCCTTGCGTATAGTATAATTATAGGAACAGGCTTTGGTTGTATTCCGCTATATATATTACTTGTTTCATAGCCGTTTATCTGTCTGTTTTACAAAAACCGGTGATGTCCGTTAGAAAAGATAAATATTGTCCCTCGTTCTCACGCTCCAGCATGGGAACGCATAATCCTGCGCAACTTACTTTACTCATGAGTAAAATCGTGTTATGGTGATTTTATCATGAAAAAAATATATGAGCGGTACATAAAAAAATCTGTTGAGGAAGACCTGAAGTCAACCATGGTTTTTGTAGGCGGACCAAGGCAGGTGGGTAAGACCACATTTGCATTGAACTTTCTGCCTGAACCCAGTGAAAAACACCCTGCCTACCTGAACTGGGATGATCTTGGCGCAAGATCGTCATTGCTTAAGGGCGAACTGCCTGCAAACCAGAAATGCATTATATTAGACGAAATACACAAATTCGCAAGATGGCGGAATCTAATTAAAGGATTTTACGACACTAACAGGTCTGAAATATCATTTATTATTTTACAGGATCGGCAAGACTCGATTATTACAGCAAGGGCGGAGATTCCTTACATGGCAGATACCATTATTACCGGCTTCATCCTTTTTCCCCGCGAGAACTCAACCCTGCCCCCACAAAAGATGATATTCAGACATTATTAAAATTCGGAGGATTTCCCGAACCATGCTTGAAAGGCGAAGAAAAATTCTGGAGAAGATGGCAAAGGGAGAGACTCCAGCGGGTAATATATGAAGATATCAGAGATCTTGAGAACATCAAAGAGATAAGTCTGCTTGAACTGCTTGCAGATGAACTTCCACGAAGAATCGCTTCCCCTCTTTCCGTAAAGAACCTGAAAGAGCTTCTTGATGTCGCCCATGAAACCGTGGAACGGTGGCTTAAGATATTTGAAAGGATGTATTACTGTTTTCGCATTTCGCCATACGGCCCACCAAAAACAAGAGCGGTTAAAAAGGAAAGAAAACTCTATTTATGGGACTGGTCCATTGTTCCTGATCATGGCGCGAGATTTGAAAATTTCATTGCATCGCAACTTTTAAAATATTGTCATTTTATTGAAGATACAGAAGGTTTTCGCATGGAGCTTCGTTTTCTGCGGGATACTGACAAGCGGGAAATAGATTTTATTGTGCTGAAGGAAGGGTCTCCGCTCTTTGCGGTGGAATGTAAGGCAGGAGATAAAAATATAGACCCCTCCATCTACTATTTTATGGAAAGAACGCCGATCCAGAAATTTTATCAGGTGCATGGAGGTGATCGGGATTATGAAAAAAATAACGTAAGAGTCATTCCTGTTCATAGATTCTGTCAAGAGCTTGATTTGCCGTAAAGCAAGGCAGAGCCTGGGAACGAGAGAAAAGCCCTGCTTGCCGGAATCAAGGAGTTGGGGCTTAAAAAAGGAGAATGAAATGGCTCAATTTGTTGTAGAAACTTCAATCAAGCACGGCCAATTGGCATTAAATAAGATTCCATTTTAAGGACAATACAAGAGTCAAAGTGGTTTTGATTCCAAAGGTTGAATTATCACAGATGTCCTTTGAAAAAGCGCAGGAATTGACCAGAAAAATCAAGGGCAATTTTTCTAATGATATAAGCAAAGAGAGGGATATATAATGCAAATAGTCATAGATATGCCCGACCGCTATCTTCTTAATGTCAATGCTGAGGAAATGGCAAAACAAGTCAAACTTTACACTGCGCTTGTTATGTTCCAATCCGGCCAAATATCTACTGGTGCTGCCTGTGAGCTTGCTGGAGTTGATCGCTATAGCTTTTTGGCAGCATGCAAAAAGCACAGCATCCCGGCAATTGACTACGAAGAAGACGAGATTGAGATGGAATTGGAACGTCTTAGTAGAAGGGCAAGCTGATGCTTATTGTCGCTGATAGTTCTGCACTGATAGCACTGGCAATTTGCAATTGCATAGATGCGCTTGACAAGGTATTCGACAAGGTCAATGTCCCTCAGGCGATTTTCGATGAAGTAATCATACCCGGCAAGCCCGAAGCAGAAATACTTCGCAATTATCTTGAAGGAAAAATTGTTAATATTGATTTAGCGGGTTTTGTCATAGATGCTGGCGGACTTGGTCGCGGCGAACTCGAAGCAATGGCATTATACAAGAAGCTACAGGCCGATTTCTTGCTTATTGACGATAAGAGAGCGAGAAAAGTCGCGCGCTTGAACAATATCGAGATTATTGGAAGTCATGGAGTACTTCTCTTCGCCAAACAGAAAGGTTTGATTAAAAAGATCAAGCCACTTCTCGACAAGTTGCGCACCTCGGACATTCATATCAGTCAGCGATTGATCAAAAAGACACTACTGCTGGCTAACGAAACCAAGTGTGAAGTGAGAAAATAATGATGCTGATGATATAAGCGTAGGGCTGGCTGTGCCGCCATGCACGGTAGGTTGGGTTGAGGAACAAAACCCAACATAAGATTTCATCGAGATTAAAGAAGAAAGAACAAACGATCCGGCAACGTCGTTTTTGGGAACATCTTATCAGAAATGATCAGGATTTAATTCGGCATGTAGAATACATTCGTTACAATCCAGGGGTTTTGTTGGGTTTCGTTACACTCAACCCAACCTACGGACTTTACCAGTGATTCCAGTATGTATTTGCACAAAATATGGAGGAAAATAATGAGAACATGGGGGAGATGTGCAATTCTATGTTGTTTGCTTTCATTGCTTTTGATAATGGTGCTTTTGGGATGTGGAACAGTATTTCTGTCTCCTTTAGTAAGGGAAGATATAAAGTTATTATCAGGTCATTGCAAATATCCATTGAAGGTTGCTGTTATAACGGGCAATATGAAAGGTTATAATAAATTCACTCCTGATAAACGAAGAGGTTCTTACTATTATAGTAATGGGAAACGACGCTATTATAGTTGTTTCTTTGACTTCGTTGACGCATATAAGGATTTTTTCCCACGAGTTTTCGATCAAGTCGACTTTCTTGAAAATTATCCCCTTAATATTGACAAATATGACTTAATAGTAAAATTGTGTCCAACAAACGTTAATGATGTAACAAAAGACAGTAGAAAATACGCTGAACTAAAAATGGAGGCTGATGTTGTCTTTTATAAGGTTAACAGAGAAACATTACTACGCCTGAACTTTGTGGGTTCGGGACAAAGTAGTTATGGTACAGAAACTGTAAAATATCCAGATATTGCCAGTGCTCGTAGTTATATAATACGTAATAATTACTATCATGCAGCTAAAAATGTAACCAGGAGTATTTTTCAACAGTTAGCAAGTGAATTAACACAGCACCCAAACCAAATTGACGAATACGTCAATTATTTAGCCAGATTAAAGCAAGAAGAAATAAGGAGAAATGCCCTCCCCGCCAACCTCATCGCCCAGATCCAATATTCCGACAAGACCTCACTCCTCCCCAACAGCTCAATCGATGCAGGCGAAAAATCCACAATCAGCGCCACCATCACCAACTCCGGCAAAGGCAGTGCTTTTGATGTAAAACTGAATACAAAATGCGACTTTCCATGTATAGACTTCGATAAAGTCATTGATATCGGAGACATCCCACCGGGGGAATCCAAAAAGCTACTTGTGAAGCTTTATGGCCGGTTGGATCTAAAAAACGGCGCTGCTCCATTCCTTATACAGTGTATCGAAAAACGGGGGTTTGATTCCGAGAAGATAAAACTCAATATCCCCACAGCCCACCTGCAAAAACCTGACATCGTTATAGTTGATTACAAGATCAACGATGGAAAGACAGGCCTTGCCGACGGAAACGGCAATGGAATCCCTGAAAACGGGGAGACTATAGAGCTTACGGCCTTTGTGAAAAACAACGGTGTAGGCCGGGCAATCAAGGTTGATCTATCCATTGCTTCCATCAATTCCGGTGTTGAGGTGACCAGAAAGCAGACCGAGATTGCTCAAATACTGCCTGGCCAGACCATGAGCGGCAAGCTGGCCTTTGTAATTCCCAGGACATATTCGGGCGGTGATATCAGGGTGGTTCTCAAGGCCTCCGATGTGAGAGGCGCTTCCGATGGAATGAAACAATTGGCCTTGAATGTAAACACAATAGGTCCAGTCCTGGCTTATTTCTACAATATCACTGACCGCAACGGTAATGGCTTTGTGGAAAACGGGGAGACTTGCGAACTGGAGATTCGAGTTGCCAACAAAGGACAGATGGAGGCCAGGGCAGTCTCAATAAATGTGGATTCCGCAGATCTCTCCTTTTCGAGGAACCGCTTTGAATTTGACCGGCTTGAAACTGGCTTGGCGAATATGCCCGCCAGATTCTCATTTACGGTTCCCAGAACACTGGAAAAAGAATCCGTTGATGTCAAGATTCAGTTAACGCAGGCCGAGTTTCCCGGTCTGACAGAAAGCATCAATGTTCCCATAAAGGTATCCCGGCCCGAATTTGCAATAACCCATCAGATCCTTGATCCCAATGGCAATGGTGTCATTGAGCAAGGGGAGAGCGTTGAACTGGTAGTGAGAGTCAAGAACACGGGTCAGCTCGATACAGCGGATGTCAATCTGGGTATCAATATCGATCAAAAAGGCATTATACTGACCAGCGCCAAAGAGTTTTCCATTGGCCGCATCCAGGCGGGACGGGAAAGCGATCCCATAAGATTCATGATTACTGTTCAAAGGTCGGTTCCAGCCGGTGATTTGCCTGTAAATTTCAAGATCACCCAGAAAGATTTCAAATCCAGGAACCTTGTATTAGCCTTGAATGTTGTTCCCGAGAAGGCCAAAGAGATCACTGTTGCCGGCCGGAAACCAACATCAGATTATAG
>JAUWQK010000262.1 GCA_030611115.1 Deltaproteobacteria bacterium | reverse complement strand
AATGCTTAAGATCATTGCGCATCAGGGAAGGTGCATTTAGCAGGTACAAGAATATGGAAGTTGAACTTGTCGGGTATACAACTTGCGCCGGGTGTCCTGGTGGCAATGTTGAATATGCTGTGGATGAAATGAAGAGCAACGGTGCACAGGCGATACATCTTGCCACCGGACTGGTTGTGGGATATCCTCCATGTCCTCAAATTACCTATTTCCATGACTTTATCAAAACAAGATATGGCCTCGAAGTCGTTTATGGTACTCATCCTATACCTCAAAAATACCTCATTATGCACGATCAGTTGGGAACATGGGATGATTCCCAGTGGAAAAAGATTATTCAACCAACATTAGTGGATGAGGAAACTCGTTTATCCTATAACTAGTGTCTGAACGAAAAGCCACGTCAGACAAAATCCGAATACCCAATATTAGGAGGACGTGATGAACGCTAATATACTAAAAACGCTGCCTAAATTTCTCGAAATCCTGGGTCTTGACGAAGAACCTATGGGGCTTTTTTACACGGACGAAAAGCCTGTCGAAGGTTTTTCCCCAAAGCCAATGGACCTTCCCACCCGTGAAAAAGAACAGAGAAACGAAATTGATTGGCAAGCCGTATTCAGCAAATTTTCATGCGTCATTGGGCATATTTGGCGGGCTCGAAAGAAAAAGACGGCGGCTTATTTTTCGGATGAACAGTTTGGTTGTGCGGGCGGGGCATTTTGGCTCGGGTTTAACAAGCCACAAGCGGAAACGATTATTAATTATGTTTCCACAGGAATACCGGGCTGGACAACCGGAGAGCAATACTGCGAGTCACCGGATGCCTTGAGACGCATCTTTGAATATGTAGACCCAAGATCTGCGCCCAAGAAATATTGCGTTATAAAACCATTAAGCCTTTTTGAAGACAACCAGGAACCCGAACTTGTAGTATTTTTCTCCAGACCGGAATCCCTTTGCGGACTTCACCAGCTTGCTGCATTTGTGACCAATGATCCTGAAGTGGTTGTATCTCCATGGAGTGCAGGGTGCGGCAGCCTGGCAGTTTGGCCATTGCATTATTTGGCACGAGGTGAGAACAAGGCGGTGATTGGCGGCTGGGATGTTTCTGCAAGGAAATATTTCAAAACCGATGAGCTATCGTTCACAGTCCCTTTTCAAATGTTCACCGAGATGCTCAATCGCCATGGCGAATCTTTTTTAAAGGCAAAGGCTTGGCCAACGGTTCAAAAAAAGATCGTTCGGAGTAAAAAAGCCTGGGGGGAAAACCCTTAGGTTGAAAGAATGGGGTCGAGTTTGCTTATGACCCCATTTTTCTGACTGGATATTTTTTATCCACCTGTATCCATATACAATTCCCCAAGTGTATACATATTACCCGCCTAGAATATTTCTGAATTAATTATTCATTAAAGAAAATAATGCTGTCCCAACAAAATAAAGTGTTAATTCATTTGGTTATAAATAATTAATAGTTATAACCTCAAATTTGGCACACAGGTTGCAGATGTATAATTGCAAAATCATAAAGTGCTTATTGCATGAAAAATAAACTAAAAACATAAAAGGAGGTATATCATGATTAATAACTATAAAAACAAAGCAATAGTGGTTTTATCAGTAATAGCCATTCTGGCATTTGGAGCATATGCTTTTGCTGATTGGGGAATGGGCTATAGTCATCCCGGAAGAGATCATCATGGAAGAGGTCATTACCAGGGCATGCACAACAGATGTTGGGCAAATCCGGGAAATGGCCACATGATGGGCGATTTGAGTGAAGAGCAAATCAGGAAACTGGATAAGGAACGTAACGCCTTTTATAAAGCAACAGAAGACCTTAGGCAAGAGATTTACCGGAAAGAGCTGGAGTTAAGAAGTGAACTCTCCAGAGCGAATCCTGATGCCAAGAAAGCTGCAAGCCTTCAGAAAAATATTTCCAAGCTTGAAGCCCGGCTCAACCAGAAACAGATTGATCATATGATAGCAGTCAAAAAGATTAATCCCGCCGCCGGCCGGGGATTCATGGAAA
>JAUWQK010000033.1 GCA_030611115.1 Deltaproteobacteria bacterium | reverse complement strand
TCTGTTATTCCGTGTCATAAATCTGCCGATATTCCACTTTCTATCAAAGCAACGCAACTCGCCTCAAAGGTTGACACCATTATCATTATGTCAGGAGATTCGGATTATGTGGATTTGGTTATACATCTGAAAAGTGAAGGTGTAAGGGTAGAAATTGCTGCAATAAAAAAAACAACTGCCAGGATATTAATTGATGAAGCAGACTATTTTCATGAAATAACCAAAGAAGATTGGTTTGTATATAAAGCACCAAGGAAGGCTTCGGGGACGTAAATTAGGGAAGGCTTCAGGACATCAGTTTCTTGGTTGACAGAGAGATTTAGGGGTACAAGCTAATGTATGCCCCAAAAGTGCGCCCATAATCGAGGAATAGATAATGACCAGAGTACCAACCAACGTGCGTGGAAAAAACGTGTCGGAAGACTACGCGAGACAGAGAGGACAGCGGCTGCGTTTGAAGCGTTTCGGCATGGCCTCGTCCACATACGTAGTTGTGACACTGATGGCGTTTATGGTCACCCGGCTTGGGCTTGGTGAGATGAACGAAGCGCAGTGGGTAACGTTCATCGGGCTGGGCCTGCTTGGCAACATCGTATTCTTCATCTTGTTTTACACAAACGCGAACTTACGCTTTTCAGATCCGTCGCTAACTCGGGAACAAATCGTCTATTCCGCCTTTTGGGGTATGGTGCCACTGTACTCATTGCCGGAGGCACGCCCAATTGTGTTGATCTTCTACCTGCCTGCTTTCAGCTTCGGCATGCTTCGCCTGACACGAAGACAGTATCTTAGTGTGGTAGCGAGCGTGATGGGACTTTGCACATTGGTCTTGGTCCTGGAATACTTCCAGGGCCGCCAGGGCTTCAGTATCAAATACGAGCTATTCCTGTTAGCCATCTTTGGCATTGTGCTGACGTGGTTTGCCTTCTTCGGCGGGTTTGTCTCGAATCTCAGACGACACTTGCGGGAACAGAATAAGAAAATCCACAAGGCACATGAAGAGATCAAAATAGAAATCAAAGAGCGCAAAAACGCTCAGATTGAAAAAGATAATTTAATTATTGAGCTGAAAGATGCACTAACCGAACTGAAAACTCTGAGTGGCTTACTACCTATTTGCGCATCATGTAAAAAAATTCGTGATGATAGCGGTTATTGGAACCAAATTGAATCCTACATTAGTGATCATTCCGAAGCAGAATTTAGTCATAGCATTTGTCCAGAGTGTGCGAAGAAACTTTATCCTGAAATCTGCAAGTAAAAGGATATTTAAAAAAACCGGGTGACAAACCAATCGAGAAGCTTCAATCTTGGGAAAACAAACCCTTGAATCATCTTCTCTATCTAAATTGGGAAAGAACCAATAACAAGAATTAGTTTCACAAATTGAAAGAGACTTCCAATGAGTAACGAACCGGAAAAAATTATTTATACAATGATGAGAGTCAGCAAGGCATACCAGAACAAACCTGTGCTAAAAGACATATCGCTTTCCTATTTTCTTGGTGCCAAAATTGGCGTCTTAGGATTAAATGCCTCAGGGAAAAGTTCTCTTTTACGTATTATGGCAGGTGTTGATCAGGAATATGACGGAAAAGCCGTACTTTCCCCGGGATACACCTTAGGGTTTCTTGAGCAGGAACCTTTGCTTGATTCGGATAAAACCGTAAAAGCTGTAGTTGAAGAAGGCCTGCTGGAGGTTGTAGGTCTTGTTGAGGAATACAATAAAATCAGTGAAAAATTTGCTGAGCCCATGTCTGACGATGAAATGAATCAACTTATTGACCGCCAGGGTGAATTGCAGGAAAAAATCGATCATCTTGATGCATGGGATATTGACGCGCGTTTAGAGATGGCAATGGATGCCCTGCGCTGCCCTCCTGGAGATACTCCAATTAATGTTATTTCCGGTGGTGAAAAAAGACGTGTGGCACTATGCAGACTTTTATTGCAGAAGCCGGATATCCTGCTATTGGATGAACCGACAAATCATCTGGATGCCGAAACTGTCGCCTGGCTCGAACATCATCTTCAGCAGTATAAAGGTACGGTGATTGCCGTCACGCATGATCGTTATTTTTTGGATAATGTAGCGGGTTGGATTTTAGAGCTCGATCGAGGACACGGCATCCCGTGGAAAGGCAACTATTCTTCATGGCTTGAACAGAAACAATTACAGCTTAAGCAGGAAGAAAAATCAGAATCAAACCGGCAGAAGACCTTGCAGCGGGAATTGGAATGGATCAACATGTCACCAAAAGGTCGCCAGGTAAAGGGAAAGGCACGCATTAATGCTTATGAAACACTCTTAAGCCAGAATTATGAAAAAGGGGCCAAAGATCTTGAAATATATATTCCACCAGGACCACGTCTTGGAAAGGTAGTTATTCAAGCAGAAAATCTGAGCAAAGCATATGGCGATCGTCTTCTCTTTGAGGGAATGACATTTGCTTTACCTGCGGGAGGTATTGTCGGCGTTATCGGTCCTAACGGCGCAGGCAAAACAACACTCTTTAAAATTATAACCGGTTTGGAAAAGCCTGATTCCGGAATCATTAACATCGGGGACACTGTTAAACTCGCTTGCGTTGATCAGGAACGCGATATTCTTAAGCCCGACAAGACAATATGGGAAGTGATTTCCGGGGGTATGGATATGGTTTGGCTTGGGAAAATAGAAGTGAACTCAAGGGCCTATGTTGCCCGTTTTAATTTCTCGGGGTCAGACCAGCAGAAAAAAGTAAACATGATTTCAGGCGGCGAGCGTAATAGAGTCCATCTTGCGTGTATGCTCAAAGAGGGCGCCAATGTGTTGCTTTTAGACGAACCTACAAATGATCTTGATGTGAATACAATGCGTGCCCTTGAAGAAGCGTTGGAACATTTTGGAGGCTGCGCGGTTATTATCACCCATGATCGCTGGTTTCTCGATCGCATCGCCACCCATATTCTTGCTTTTGAAGGAGACAGTAATGTCATGTGGTTTGAAGGCAATTATTCAGATTATGAGGCAGACAGAAAAAAGAGGCTTGGAAAGGCCGCTGAACAGCCCCATCGGATCAAATACAGACATTTGACAAGAGGATAATATAGGGCGCAATCATTGGGGTCATTATATTGCGAGTTTTGGATATACTTCCTTCTCAGATATTATTCTTCTGCAATAATCCTCGCGTAAGAAACCAAAAGTACTGCAATCGAAAAGCCTGCCGGCGTGTCAGAAAAAAACAATATTTTTACTATAGTTTTATCCAAAAATGCGCTATTGTAAACTTTCAAAACTAACCTCGTTTTTTTTAGAAGTGACAATATGCCTGCAAATATAGATGCCATATATTATCCTGACCGGACAACCGAATGCAAACGTCCTTTGTTCATGATTCCGGTTGAAGCAGGTTTCCCATCCCCTGTGGAAGATTATATTGAAGGCGAGCTTGACCTGAACAAACACCTTATTAAGCATCCTGCCGCAACATTTTTTGTGAGGGTCGCAGGTGATTCCATGCTCGATACCGGAATACATCCCGGAGATATCCTGATCGTAGATCGCGCCATCGAACCTGCCGACAAAAAGGTCGTAATAGCTGTAGTTAACGGGGATCTGACAGTAAAAAGAATTCGTATGATAAAAGGCAAGATTTTTTTGATGCCTGAAAATGAAAACTACAAGCCCATGCAGATAGACGAAGAAACGAATTTCGAGATCTGGGGTGTGGTAACAAACGTAATCCATCCTCTTTAACTTATGTTTAATAGTTGTCAGGTAATGACTTATGCCTCCTGCCTTTGCGATTGTAGATTGCAATAATTTTTATGTCTCCTGTGAGCGGGTTTTTCATCCAAGGCTTGCCCAAAAGCCTGTTGTAGTGCTTTCCAATAATGACGGCTGTGTTGTTGCCAGGTCAAACGAAGCCAAGACTCTTGGCATCAAAATGGGTGTCCCTGTATTTCAAATCAGCAGCTTAATTAAAACCCATAAGGTTCAGGTTTTTTCATCCAACTATGCTCTTTATGGGGACATGTTACAAAGAATAATGAACACCCTTTCCGGATTTACCCCTGATATTGAAATTTATTCCATTGATGAAGCATTCCTGGATTTGTCTCAATTTAAACAATACGATTTGACTGATTATGGGCACAAAATACGCTCTACAATAAAACAATGGACAGGCATTCCTGTTTCTATCGGCATTGCCGAAACCAAAACTCTTGCCAAAATCGCAAACAAGATCGCTAAAAAATCTGTAAAGGCAGAGGGCGTTTTGAACTTAACCGCTTCCCCTTATCTAAACAGAGCACTTGAGATAACAGACGTTGGAGATGTCTGGGGTATAGGACGCAGTTATTCCAGTTTTCTGAAAAAATATGGCATACATAATGCTTTGCAACTTCGTGATGCTGATGACAAGTTTATAAAGAAAAGAATGGGTATTACAGGAATCAGGCTGCTTAATGAACTAAGAGGTCTTCCCTGTTATGCTTTGGAGCAATTTCCGTCTCCCAAAAAAGGAATAACTGTATCCAGGACATTCAAAAATTCAATAGAGTCCCTGGATGACCTGAAAGAGGCTGTTGCTGCTTATGCGTCTATTGGAGCTGAGAAATTGAGAAAAGAACACTCTGTCGCAGGAGTGTTGATGGTTTTTCTTATGACCAATCGTTTCAGGAAGGAAAATTATTATGTCAATATTAAAACCATAAAGCTTTCTGTTGCAACCAGCGACACTTCTGAGCTTATCCGGTATGCACATGAAGGTCTTAAAGGGATTTACAGAAAAGGATACTTGTACAAAAAGGCAGGTGTCGTGTTCAAGCATTTAAACCCTGAAGACCAAATCCAGGCAGATCTTTTTAATTACACAGATTTCAAGCGTTCAAAAAAGCTCATGCAGGCTTTGGATAGTGTAAATAAAAAGATGGACTCAGATACTTTAAAATACGCAGCAACAGGTTTAACCACTAATCAAAGATGGAAAACGGTATTTAAAAGGCGCTCACCTTCATATACAACAAATTGGGATCAGCTACTTAAAGTATCATGAGTAAGCATTTTATTTAACTGTAACAAGAGTCAAACGTAGACCTGACCCCTATTTTTCCTAACCAAAAAAGGAGGATTCAAAAATGAGTGATTCAAAAAAGCTAACTACCGCATTTGGAATACCGGTTGGCGACGACCAGAACACCATGACTGCTGGTAACCGTGGGCCAGTCCTTATGCAAGACGTTCATCTTCTCGAAAAGCTTTCTCATTTCGACCGTGAACGCATCCCTGAGCGCGTTGTACACGCCAAAGGAGCGGGAGCAGGTGGCTATTTTGAAGTCACCGCTGATGTGACTAAATATACCAAGGCCAAATTCCTCTCTGAAGTGGGTAAGCAGACCGAGGTTTTTGTCCGATTTTCCACTGTGGGCGCTGAAAAAGGCTCGGCTGATGCTGCGCGCGACCCCCGCGGCTTTGCAGTTAAGTTCTACACCGAGGAGGGGAATTACGACATGGTCGGGAATAACACCCCAGTCTTTTTTATCCGGGATCCCCTCAAGTTCCCCGATTTCATCCATACTCAGAAGAGGCATCCAGCCACCAATTGCCCAGACCCGAACATGTTCTGGGACTTCCTTTCACTCACTCCAGAATCAATACACCAAGTCACTATTCTGTTCTCCGACCGGGGCACGCCTGCCAATTTCCGTCATATGAACGGTTACAGCAGTCATACATTCAAATGGTACAATGACAAGGGCGAGTACTTCTGGGTGCAGTACCATTTCAAAACTGACCAAGGCATAAAGAACCTTACACGAGAAGAGGCGACTCGCATATCAGGAGAGGATCCTAATCATGCCACCCGCGATTTGTATGATGCCATCGAGAGGGGTGATTACCCAAGTTGGACGCTCCAAATGCAGATTATGACTCCCGAGCAAGCCAAGGACTATCGATTTGACATCTTTGATATTACAAAAGTCTGGCCACACAGCGACTTTCCGCCGATCGAAGTAGGCCGCTTAGTTCTCAACCGTAACCCAAAAAACTACTTCGCTGAGGTTGAGCAAGCTGCTTTTTGCCCCGGAAATTTGGTACCAGGCATCGCCGCTTCACCCGATAAGATGCTGCAGGCACGCCTTTTCTCATACCATGATACGCACCTCCACCGTCTGGGACCTAACTATCACCTTTTGCCGGTAAACACGCCTAAAGCCGCCCCTGAGAAGAACTACCAACGCGATGGTTTCATGCGTTTTGACGATAACGGTGGTGGAGCTCCGAATTACTGGCCCAACAGTTTTGGAGGTCCCGAGCCAGATTCAAATTCTTTGGAGCCACCCTTTGAGGTATCCGGCCAAGCGGCCCGTCACGCTTATACGCACCCCAACGACGATTTCGTACAGCCTGGCAACCTGTACCGCGATGTCATGACCGATGAGGCTCGCGATCATCTTGTAGGCAACATTGTAAGTCACCTGAGTGGTGCTCAGAAACGAATCCAGATGCGCCAGACGGCATTATTCTATAAGGCAGATCAGGACTATGGACGTCGTGTGGCCGAAGGGCTGGGTTTGGAGGTCAAGGACGTTGAGAATTTGGCAGTAATGTCCCGGGAAGATAGGGCTAAAGCCACAGCCGAAGCAGCTTGAGCACAGCTCTTGTACGAGTAGCTGCTACCATTTGGAGTGAATTCGGTAAATGGGGTCTACGTTTGACCCTTGTTGTTAATTAGTCAAGATTCAAGGGGGCATAGAAGTTTAAGAATAAAGATAAAAAATCAGAAGACATATGACAAATTTGGACTCATAGCTGCTAACACATGTGAGCGCAATATGTTCGATGATATGGCTGTAAAGGCATTTACGGATACCGGCGTTATGTGCCTTATGAAATGATAACAACGTGTTATGAACCAAGGGAAGAGAAAATGGCGTTTGCCGAAATAGAGATCCACAAGATAAAAAAGCTGGTCGGGACGTTTTGTCAGAAAAGATCGCCTGCGCATATCAGAGATAAATTGCGATGTGAATATAGGATTCAAAATCAGGACGTAATCATATTTGAAGTCAGGCCTCGATGGAATAATCCATCTGAAGAAACTTGGGCACCCTTTGCCAAACTCAAATTCATCAGGAGCAAAAACCACTGGAGGCTTTTCTGGCAAAGGGCCGATATGAAATGGCACAAGTATGGCCCACTTGATTTATCCCGAAGTCTTGATGAGCTGGTAGCAGAAATCGATGCTGATACACACGGTTGCTTTTTCGGATGAGGAATTCATAATCAAGCCATTGAAGCCTTAATAAATAAGTAAATAACCCGACAAATAGATGTATAAAGGCTGCCAATATGTCAGGTGTCATATTTTCATATCGACAAATAGATCAGGTAAAGCTTCAATGCAAAATCGATCTTAAACAATTGTTTCCTGCCACAAAAAAACGAGAAAGAGAGAGATTTGAAAAAAAGTGGAATGCCTTTGTTGAATCTGACCCGTGCAATAATGAAATATTTGAGAGAAAAGGAGACCTGTTAAAATATCAATCAGAGCAGCTTATCCCAACGAAAGTTGATAATAGACCACCACTTTTGCTTGTCCTGGGAAACCCCGCCAGCCATTCAGTAAAAGAGGGGATGTTTTTTTCGTTTGAAGGAGATAAAAAAGAGCATCGTTTCTGGAAACACATTCTACAGCCGGCAGGAATTTTCGATCTTCCATATGATAAAAAACTATCTGTTTCAGCATTAAACAAACACCGGAAAAATCAGTTATTGAATCTTAATTATGATGGTTTCGTAAAAAGTCCGGCGAAATTTTAGTGACCGCAATATATTGTGTATTTACCACTTTTGCTATACCAATAAGTTGTGGTAGTAATTCCAATTTTTGACTTTTTACGAGACTATCATTTCATGACAGTGTGTTTTAAATAATGTACCTTGTTAATACAATATATTGATCATATATCTACAATATATTGTACATATTAATACAATTTATGGAATACAGACTTAACAAACAGACATTATTAGATGTATTGGGGCAATGGAACGCTTTTTTAAAACGCAAAATCCATCTCATTGCCTGTGGAGGAACAGCACTAACCTTGTTAGACATTAAACAATCTACCAAGGATGTTGATTTTTTAGTCCCCATTGAGACAGAGTATAAGTATTTAATAAAGACCATAAAAGATTTAGGTTACCAACAAAAAACAGTTTCTGGTTGGTTGAGACAAGAGGACAAATATATATTTGACATATTTCCGGGAAAACGTATCCATACAACGGAATTATTGGAATCTCCATTAAAAGAAGATAAACATACATTTTTAAAAGAGTTTTCTCATTTATACATCGGCATTTTGAATGACTATGATTTGATTGCCAGCAAACTTTTCCGTGGATCAAGCGTTGATTTTGAGGATTGTCTGATGCTGGTGAAAGCGCGTAGCAAGAAAATTGATATCAAATACCTTGTAGAGAATTTTAAGAAGTTAGCTGGTTATGATATTTCTGAAAATCGTATTACTAAAAACCTAAATGATTTTTTAGCTCTCCTTCGAGAGGAGAAACTTTATGGTTAAAAAAGACTTGCTTGAAAATTTAAACCGTCTTGGCTTTTCACTTATGGAAACAAAAGATGATTTTGATGTTAACAAAACACTTGCCGAAGTTGTTAAAAGTAAAGACACTCGGTTATGGGAGGGATTTCCTGTTTTGTTGGCTAATGCCGCCCAGGAATTTAGCTTTAATTATGATGAAGTTCTAAAAAATTTGACAAAAAAAGAGTTTCGAGAAGATTTTCACGCTTTGTTATTATTATCATTGGCATTATATCAACACCACCATTTGTCATTTGTTTGGTCAAACCAAATAAAAAAATTGTTTTCAAGGGAAGAGGTTGCTCGTTTGCAAAAATTAAGGAATTTCTTGGCCCATGGTGATTTTCTTTCCCTAAGAAATAGACGTTTTCATTCTTCTCGTTTAAAAAATATTTTTAATAACTATTTTAAACAAGATGCAAAAAAAACAAGACAGTTGAAAGAAAAATATGAGGAGTTATCTCTTGAATATGCTTTATCTCAGATATTTTCGCCAAAACAAAAAGAATTGTTTAAAAAGAAAATCAATGGTGAACCGTTAAATAAGACGGAAAGGGAGTATTATTCCCGTACCGTAAAGAAAAAGGTTTCAGCTCTGGCCAACCCGGAACTACACCGTCTTGCTCAGAAGTTGATGGAATATTAATTGGAAATTGATTGATGAAACCGGTGGCATAAACTAAGCGATAAACAGCAAGAGCATCAATGAAGCCGCCCTGAACAATTCAAAACAGACTTTATACCTCGAAAGGCCACAAATTGCGGTTTTTCGCTGGACATGAACACCAATAGCTGCCCGAATCCGATTTTTGCGTTAAATGTGCTATTGAAAGAGACTTCCAATGAGTAACGAACCAGAAAAAATTATGGAATATGTCAGTCAGGCAACCGGTGAACTTACATCTCGTTTAGTTAACTTATTGAATGAGTTGGATGAGAGAAGGTTAAATGATCTTGAATCTGTTATTCAAGAAGAGCAGT
>JAUWQK010000075.1 GCA_030611115.1 Deltaproteobacteria bacterium | reverse complement strand
TAGCTACGTCCTGAATATTGGATTGTAATCTGCAGCAATTGCGATGCTTTTAGACCCCTTCGAGGGGTCTTCATCAAACCACGTCCTATGGGCGTGGTAGGTGATTTTCAACGTTCCGTGAACGCTTACATAATGAGTATCTGATTATGAAAATATCTCTTGCAAAGATAGCCGAAGTTGTTGGAGGCGGTTTTAAGGGCAATTCTGAAAAAATTATTACCGGCGTGGCCCCCTTTCATGATGCGTCTGCTGACCATATAACATTTGCCGACAATAAAAAATTATTAAAAAGAATAGATGATACGAATGCCGGCGCTGTTATTGTTCCATCAGGCTTTGAAGAGTCTTCAAAAAATATTTTAATAGTAGATAATCCTCGTGTTTCTTTTGCAAAAACAATGGCTCTTTTTCATCCGCCTTCCAGACCGGACTATTCTAATAGTATTGATGGAATATGTTCAAATGCCTATATCGGTAATAATTTTGTATACGGAGAAAATGTTTCCATCGCGCCTTTTGTTGCGATCGGCAATAATGTTGTGCTTGGAAAAAATGTTATCCTGCATCCTAACGTAGTTATTGGAGATGATGTAGTTATTGGAGATTATGTATTAATATACCCGAATGTGACCGTACTTGAAAGATGCAGGATCGGGAACAGAGTTATAATTCATGCCGGATCAGTAATAGGAAGCGATGGTTATGGTTTCGCTCCTGACGGAGATAAATATTATAAAATTCCTCAAACAGGTATAGTTCAGATAGATGATGATGTTGAAATTGGAGCAAGCAATACAATAGACAGGGCAACATTCGGAAAGACATGGATTCGCCGGGGTGTTAAGACAGATAATCTCGTTCAGATTGCCCATAATGTTATTGTAGGTGAAAACACTTTACTCGTAGCACAGGTCGCAATCGCAGGAAGTGTAATTATAGGCAAACATGTAACAATTGCTGGACAAGCGGCAATATCGGGACACCTAACCGTTGGTGACAATGTCACTGTCGGTCCTACGGCCGGTGTTGCAAAGTCTGTCCCGGATAACCAGATCGTATCCGGAGCACCTGCAATGCCCCACAGATTATGGCTGCGGGTGCAGAGAATTATACCTATGCTTCCCGAACTCAGCAAAAAACTATCTGAAATTGAAAAGAAATTAAATAAGATTGAGGAGAAACTTAGTTAAGGGTTTACAGCTCACAGTTTTTTCAATGAGCTATGCAACGACTGAAGCATTTTAACCGTGAACGACTATGCAACAGGAGAAAGATAATGAAGAACAATTATGATATTCAGAAAATAATGAGCTTGCTTCCTCACCGCTATCCATTTCTTCTGGTTGATCGAATACTTGAGCTTGTAGCTGATAAAAAGGTTGTCGCCCTCAAAAATGTCAGCATAAATGAACCGTTTTTCCAGGGGCATTTTCCGGGCGCTCCTATTATGCCGGGCGTACTTATAATAGAGGCTATGGCTCAGGCGGGCGGCGTACTGGTTTTTAAATCCCTGCCGGAAGAAAAGCATGGTGCTCTTATATATTTTATGGGAATTGACAAAGTCAAATTCAGAAAGCCTGTTTTACCGGGCGACCAGCTTTTGCTTGAAATCAAAATACTAAAACAGCGAGCAAAGGCAATTAAAATGTCAGGTACCGCATTTGTAGACGAAAAAGTCGTTGCTGAAGCTGAATTTATGGCCACTATTGGAGAAAAAGTATGATACATCCAACCGCAATTATCGATCCCAAAGCTGAACTGGACTCCACTGTAGAAGTCGGTCCGTATTCGATTATTGGAGAAGATGTTTTTATCGGAGCTGGAACAATAATAGGTCCCCATGTAGTGATTGAACCTTATGTTACCATTGGGCCGGAATGTCATATATTTCAGTATGCGGCGATTGGCGCTGCTCCACAGTCATTAAAGTTTGAAGGCGAAAAAACCTATGTTACCATTGGGCGTAAAACAATTATACGCGAGTTTGTTACAATTCACAGAGGAACAGGATTTGGCGGCGGCATAACTGAAGTCGGCGAGGAAAATTTCCTGATGGCTTATACTCACATCGCTCATGACTGCAAAATCGGCCGAAAAGTCGTCATGTCAAACAATGCAACACTTGGAGGACATATTACAATTGGCGATTATGCAACCATTGGAGGACTTGTAGCTATTCACCAGTTCGTAAGAATAGGTGATTATGCTTTTGTGGGAGGAAAATCCGCTGTTGTAAAAGACATACCGCCCTATGTTATTGCAGCAGGTGACAGAGCCATGCTTCACGGCTTAAACAGTGTGGGCCTGAAGCGAAGTGGCTTTTCTCAAAGCAAACTCAAATTATTAAAAAAAGCTTACAGAATTATTTTTCGAATTGGCCTTACAATAAACGAGGCTATAGAGAGAGTAAAGGCTGAAGTGGAACAGATTCCTGAAGTAGTTTACTTTATAGATTTTATTAAATCATCTCAGCGAGGAATAACAAGGTAAACAGGGATCAGGGGCCAGGGATCAGGGGCCAGGGATCAGGGTTTAGGGATCAGGGAGCAGGGATAAAAAGTTCATAATGTTCACTCAATGAAATCGATGACTGAGAAAAAAATCGTAAAGCGATTAACCGTAAACTGTAAACCGTGAACTGTTACCAAATTTACGAGGTCTGTAATTTATGCGGATAGGTCTAATTGCGGGGAGCGGCCAGTTCCCCATAATTTTTTCAAAAAAAGCAAAATCAAAAGGGTTTTCTGTTTATGCCGCAGCTTTTTTGAATGAGGCTGACAAGAGTCTGGAAGACCACGTTGATGAAATAGAATGGATGCATCTGGGGCAGTTGAAGCGTCTCATCAGTTTTTTTAAAAAGCACAATATAAGCGAAGCCGTCATGATGGGCGCCATTCGTAAGACAAGTATCTTTTCGGACTTTAAAGATTTAAAACCGGATATGAAAGCAATCTCGCTTTTTGCCGGTATGATCCATACACATGATGATGGAATTTTGAGTGCCTTTGCCAGAACTCTTGAAAAAGAGGGCATCAAAATAAGCGCTTCAACATTCTTACTCCCCGACATTCTGGCTCAGGAAGGATGCTGGACAAAACGAAAGCCAACCAAGTCGGAAAAAGCCGATATTGACCTGGGCTGGAAATATGCAAAGGAGATTGGACGCCTTGATATAGGTCAATGCGTTGTTGTGGGAGGCGGATCAGTCCTTGCCGTAGAGGCTATTGATGGAACTGATGCCACAATAAAAAGAGGCGGGGAACTTGGCAATGGAACCGCTGTAGTTGTTAAGGTTTGCAAACCAACTCAGGATGTCAGGTTTGATATGCCCGCTATCGGCGCGCAGACAATCAGTACCATGCATGAAGCAGGCGCAAAGGCTCTGGCTATTGAAGCAGGAAAGGCCGTGGTTTTTGACAGAGAAGAAATGATAGCACTGGCAGACAAGTTTGGGATTGCTATAGTTGCTATAAACAATAAAGATTAAAGAATTGAAGTAACACTTTAGCGCTTTGAAATATATTCGCTTCAGGTATAATACATTAAAACCATGAAAAACTCACGCATAAGATATCGTAAAGAAAGAACTTGCCACGAATGAAAACAATAGTAACAGGTCAGCAAGCCATTAATAAACAATGACAAGATCCTGCAAGGTTCTTTCTTGACGATATCTAATGCGCTCAAACAGTTTAGCGCTAATGCTTCACTTCGTGTCCTGTTTTGAATGTATCACACCTGAAGCTCACGCCTATCTGGTTTGTTTCATAAAGCTAAAGTGTTACGAATAAAACGGAATAATCATGAAAAAACTTCGTGTTGGTGTAATAGGTACAGGTTATCTTGGTAAATTTCATGCTGAAAAGTATGCAGGAATGGATGAAGTTGAACTTGTCGGCGTTGTTGATATAGAAAAAGAAAAAGCCGAAAACACAGCGGCAAATTTTGGTATATCTGCATATACAAACTACAAAGATCTATTCGGAAAAGTCGATGCTGTGAGCATAGTCGTTCCTACGCCTGCTCACTTTGCCGTCAGCAAAAATTTTCTTGAAAATGGCATTGATGTTCTTATCGAAAAGCCGATAACAACAACCCTTGAAGAGGCTGACGAACTGATTAAAATTGCAGAATCAAAGGGCCTTATTATACAGGTCGGGCATCTTGAAAGGTTCAATCCTGCTGTTGTTGCCTTGCAGGATTTTGTTAAAAATCCAAGGTTTATAGAATCACATCGCTTGAGCATATATAAAGAAAGATGCACCGATGTCAGCGTAATTCTGGACCTCATGATTCATGATATAGATATAATTCTGAACTTTGTCAGGTATAGCATAAAAAGCATTCATGCAGCAGGCATACCTGTAATCTCAAAACATGTTGATATAGCAAATGCTCGTTTAGAATTTGAAAATGGATGTGTCGCAAATGTTACGGCAAGCAGAATTTCAACAAAAAATGAAAGGAAAATCAGGCTGTTCCAAAAAGATGCATATATTTCTGTCGATTTTGCAAATCATGAAATAACCGTGATCAGACAGAACGAAAAAAGTTCAAACAGCCTTATCCCGGGCATGGAAATAAAACAGCTCTGCTTTACAAAAAGTGACGCCTTGGAAGATGAGCTTAAATCCTTTGTAAAATCGGTACAAAATCGTAATGTCCCTGAAGTTACGGGACTAATGGGACGCGATGCTTTAAAGACAGCTTTAAGCATTATGAACCAAATCAGCGAGTCTAACGGAAGCCTTCTTTAGCGGTAAGCCGTATCCGTTCACTGAGTAATAAGGCACCGACTCCAACACTCCATTAGGCACCATGAAAAGGTTTTACCGTAGTCTTTTGTCAGTACTCAGGGTGCCATGGACAAACTTGTTTGTCCGTGCAAAGGGCATCAATACAAAGTAACGAAAGAGAAGAACTGCTCGGTACTTCAATGATTGCGGTTAGGTGTGTTTTTGAAATTTTTTTCTTACCAACAGTTCCCATCATTGAACAGAAAAAGGGCACGGACAAACAAGTTTGTCCATGGCACCCGTCCTGAGTCATATGTTATCTTTTTAGATTCAAGGAGCTATATGTAACCGTGAACGGTTACGGTAATCCTATGGAATAGCTTATGAAACCGAAACATATTATGATTATAGCCGGTGAAGCTTCCGGCGATCTTCACGGGTCAAAGCTTGTAAGGTCTATATGTAATAAAAACAATAAGATACATTTTTCAGGTATCGGAGGACAAGCTCTCAGGGATGCGGGAGTTGAGATCCTGGTTGATGCATCCGAGCTGTCTGTTGTCGGGATAACCGAGGTGTTTTCCAAAATACCAAATCTTTTTAAGGCGATTGCCGATGTTAAAAGACACTTAAAAAGCATTAAGCCGGACCTTGTTATATTAATAGATTTCCCTGATTTTAACCTTAAAATTGCAGCAGCCGCTAAAAAGCTCAATATACCTGTTTTATATTATATCGGTCCTCAGGTTTGGGCGTGGAGGCCGGGCCGCGTCAAAATAATTCGAAAACTTGTGGATCATATTGCTGTTATCCTGCCCTTTGAGGAAGACTTTTACAAAAAACACAAAGTGCCGGTAACATTTGTAGGTCATCCCTTGCTGGACAATTATACTCAAAATTATCTCCGTCAGTCAGACACTTTGGAAACAGTTGGAAATGAAAATCATGAAATGCCGGTTATAGGCCTTCTGCCGGGTTCCCGTGACAGAGAGGTTATAAGACATCTTCCAGTAATGCTTGATGCCGCCAAGATTCTACAAAGCAGGCTCAAGAACATAAAATTCATAATTTCCACAGCTCCCTCTGTTGAAACAAAACACGTTGAAGAAATATTAAAAAAACATAAAGAAATATGTAATTACCAGATAGCGACAGGAGATGTTAAAAACGTCTTTAAAATGTGCAGCTTAGCTGTAGCTGCATCCGGGACTGTTACATTAGAAGCAGCGATTTCCTGCACTCCAACAGTAATAATTTACAAGGTATCTCCTGTAAGCTACTGGTTAGGCAAATTAATGGTACAGGTTAAAAATTTTGGTCTTGTAAACCTTATTGCAGGGGAAAATATTGTCCCGGAATTATTACAGGATGAAGCATCCCCGGAAAATATAGCTGATACTGCATTTAATATGTTAAATGACGCAAAAGGGCTGCAAAAGCTGAGGAAAAAGCTTTTTGAAATAAGAGACATGCTGGGTGTGCCCGGTGCTTCAGAACGAGTAGCTGAAATAGCTCTGAGTATGATGGAGAAAAAATATTAAAAGAATAACGCAGAAAAATAAACTCGCTGAAATCAAATGGGAACTTGTCGGTATTTTTGGCAAGTTTTTAATTGATATTCTATTTTATACAATGAAGATAGAATTGAGAGGATTTGAGAAAGTAAGGCCAATTATTAACTCAAAAAAATTCATCTATGCAGCATGGCACTCAAGACTTCTGCTTTTGAACTATTTGTGCAGGGGATTGGCTGGAACCGCTATGGTAAGCGGTTCAGAAGACGGTGAATTTTTGGCAAGGATACTTAAGAGACAAGGACATGAAGCTTTTCGTGGTTCAACGACAAGAGGCGGGATTAAAGCATTATCAGGGCTGATTAAGAATATTAAAGGAAAACAAAGGCCCGGCTTAATTATACCGGATGGACCCCAGGGACCAAGATTCAAGGTAAAAATAGGAATAATCATTCTGGCAAGAGAAACCGGATACCCTATTTTGCCTTTTAGCTACAGCGCAAAGAAAATCAAGGTTTTTGCAAGCTGGGATCGCTTTATTCTTCCGTATCCTTTTACAAAATGTATGGGTATTTATGGCAATCCATTCTTTGTTCCCAAGGATGCCGACAAAAACGACTTGATGAGATACCGTAACCTCCTTGAAAAGGAACTGAACTGTCTTACCCTGGAGGCAGACAGTTGTTATAATTAAAGGCAAGATTGTGGAAGAGGGAAAACATAACGAGCTGATTTCTCTCAAGAAAGAATATTACAAACTCTATCAATCGCAGTTTAGCAACGACAAGAATATGGCCTGAAGGCTTGAATAATTTTTTTCCTTCCTTGCGGTATTATTTATGGTAACAGTTTACGGTTTACGGTTGCTCAAAACATAAAACTGTGCCTGGTTCCCATGCTTCGGCGTGGTAACCTGTGGTATGCATTCCCACGCTGGAGCATGGGAACGAGAACGAAAAGCATAAAACTGTTAACTGTAAACCGACAACCGTGAACTGTTACTATTTATGAAAATCAACTCTATTATATATAAATATA
>JAUWQK010000057.1 GCA_030611115.1 Deltaproteobacteria bacterium | reverse complement strand
AAAAAGTTTACTGATGAGGTAATCGCCATGCCAAGCTGGAAATGCAGTAATTGCGGATATTCATTAGAAGCTGAAACTCCGCCCGAACAATGCCCATCATGCAAAAAGAAATGCGAATTTCTGGACACCACCTGCTACACGCCTGATTGCAAATTTGAAGGTGTTGACAAGAGAATCGGTTAAACATCATGCTGGCGCTTGGATTACAGGGAAGCCCTCGAAAAAACGGCAATACAAGTTATCTGCTTTCAGCTTTCATGAATGAATTAGAAAAATCAGGGGCGCAGATAAAAGTTATTAAAGCAGATAAGAAAAAAATTATACCCTGTATAGAATGTTCTGTCTGTGAAAAGGAAGGTTTCTGCCCGCTTGATGATGACATGAACTCTGAAATTTATCCGCTGCTGCGCCAGGCCGATATTATAGTTGTCGCCACACCTATATTTTTCTATAGTGTTCCCGCTCAGTTGAAAGCTCTAATTGACAGAAGCCAGACTTTATGGGCAAGAAAATACAGGTTAAAGTTGAATGACCCAAACCGGAAATGGCGGCGCGGATTTCTTCTTTCCCTTGGAGCAACAAAAGGAAAAAATCTATTTGATGGACTTCATCTTACAATTAAATATTTCTTAGACGCAGTCGGAACAAGCCTGGAAGGAAGCCTGACATACAGACAGATTGAAAATTCAGGAGATATGGAAAAACATCCTTCTGTCCTGAATGATGTAAAAGAAAAAGCAAGCCATCTTATAAAACCGTTTCTTGGAAGAAAAAAAATTCTATTTGCCTGCCGGGAAAATGCATGCCGCAGTCAGATAGCCGGCGCTTTTGCCCAGCACCTTGCAGGAGATAAATTTGAAGTTATAAGCGGAGGAAGCAGTCCTGCCGGTAAAATCAATTCATTAATGGTCGAAGCAATGAGCGAAAAAGGGCTGGATATGGCCTTTCGCAAACCCAAATCAATTAAAGAGGCAGTTGCTGAAGTTAAACCGGATATTATTATTACTATGGGTTGCGGTGAAGAATGTGCTTTTATGCACGGGGTTAAAACAGAGGACTGGAATCTGCCTGATCCGGCAGGAAAACCAATTGATTTTATGCGTAATATCAGGGATGAAATCGAAAACAGAGTTGTTAGTCTAATAAAAGATTTTGAATCAAAAGTTTCCCAAACGACTTAACATCTTGTAATTGTTTAAATTAGCGCGCCGAAGGCGTACCACCAATTTTCAATTTTCAATAGTCAGTTTTCAATCTTATCCTAACTCATTAAAATTATAGTACAATGATTCATTTGGGAAACTTTTACTTGAATAATCCATATGGTATCAAAAGCAAATAAAATTCAAATCGTCATTATCTTATCTTTCTTTCTTATAACCTGCGGTTGTTTTTCTCATGACAAATACACTTACGAAAGCATCAGGCAGGAATATGCAAAAGTAATATGCGATGATGCGTTTTCAACAAAAGTTTCAAAAACCGGACAATATACCTGTGCTTTACAAGAACCTGTCTCTTTGAACGATGCAATTCAAATTGCTCTTGCAAATAATCCTGATAACAAGATTGCCGTTGCCCGCATAAAGCAGGCAGAAGCTATGATCAAAAAGGCAAGTGCTGACTTTTTCCCCTTTCTTGGATTTTATACTGAATATTCTCAGGGGGATGCACCATCAGGATATCTTTTCAAGAAAATTGACCAGAGACTGCTGCCTGCAAATACGGATTTTAACTCTCCGGGCTGGTATGAAAATTATGAGACCGGAATTAAAGCAGGAATAAATATATTCAATGGCGGACGAGATATTTTAAATAAAAAAATCGCTGAAACCGATTTCTCTATTTCTCAGATAGACAGAAAAAGCGTAGAAAACTCCCTTGTTGCCTCAGTAATACATACATACTATAACGCTCTTGCCGCAAAAGAATACATTAAAATTACCAGGGACTCCGTATCAACTGTTAAGTCGCAACTGCGTCTAATGAATGTGAGGTTCAGAGCCGGAGGAGTTCTAAAATCAGACATATTATCCCTGGAAGTCCGTCTTGCTCAAGCCAGGGAAGATGTGGTTCTGAGTGAAAACAGGCTAAAAACGACTCTAACTGCTTTTGCCGGTATTCTCGGTGTAAGCCCTGAAGCTGAAATCAGACTTAAAAAAATAGAAAGCTGCGAAATCTCCTTGCCGGATGAATACTTTGCCGGTGTTGCCTATGCCCTTGAAAACAGGTCAGAAGTAAATAAAATAAAGAAGCAGGTTATACAGAGCAGAATAGCTCTTGATCTATCTCGTGCAGAATATCTACCCAGAGTTGATCTGCAAAGCAAATACTATGTTGATGATCCCAAGATGGCCTACAATGACTCAAGAGACAACTGGACTGCGGCAGTCATTCTTAACTGGGACATATTCACGGGTTTCAGCAC
Organism: Deltaproteobacteria bacterium; assembly: GCA_030611115.1. Next base: position 5,613 of record JAUWQK010000057.1, on the reverse strand, counting down.
AAAAGCAGAAGAGGAAAAAGCAAAAGCCAGGCTTGAAGAAATGCTGGCAGCAGATCTCAAAACCAGACTATCTGTAAAGCTTGATGTTAAAAATGCCTACCTGAAATTAGCGGAAGCAAAGGCCAGGCTCGATGTAGCGGAAAGAAGCGTGGCCCTGGCTGAAGAATCTTTTAAGCTTGTCAGGAAACAATATGAAGGTGGAGCTGCTACCATAACACGATACTTTGAAGCCGAGCTTGCGTTTAATCGAGCAAAAACCAGAACCACGGCAGCTTATTATGACAGGGAAAAGGCACTTGCGGATATTGGCAAGGCGGTAGGTTACTGGGGGAAGGTGGATAAAATCACACCATGAAAAACAAAAAAATTATAATAATATTGTTGTGTTCCGTCAGTTTAATTTTAGTTTTCTTTGCTGTTAGATTCATTTCAAGCACAAAAATTGCGCCGGGCAAGTTTCAGGCTGCATCAAAAAATGATGTGTCACCGAAAAAAACCGGGCAGGCATCTGTCCAGACTATAACCGAATGCTATGAGGCTGTCGGAACAGTGCGCCCTGTTACAGAAGCGACTATTGAATCCCAGGTAACTGCTCAGGTTCTTGATGTCAAGGTCAGACCCGGCGACAAGGTTTTTAAAAGTCAGCTTTTAGTATCTTTAGATAGCAGACAGTTAGTGTCACGTCTTGATCAGGCAAAACAAACCTTAAAAACAGCCATATCAGGAAAAAAACAGGCAAAACAGACAATAATAGCCGCCGGCGCGGCATTTACAGAAGCTGAATCTGACTATAAACGTACAAAAATTTATTTTGAATCCCAGGCAGCTACCCCTCAAGATATGGAAAAAGCCGAATCCGCATACCTTCAGGCAAAGGCGACTTTAAATAGAGCTAAAGAGGCTTTGTCAGCTTCGGAATCCGGAATAAAACAGGCGGAAGAAATCGTAAAGGAGGCGGGAATAGCACTTGGATACACTGAGATAAGAGCACCTGAAAGCGGTAAAGTTTTAAAACGTCTTGTTGAACAAGGAGATTTAGCTTTGCCCGGAAAGCCTTTAATTATACTGCAAACTACCGGCTCGCTCAGGCTTGAAGCATATGTTCGTGAAGGACTGATCAAAAAAATTCAACCCGGAACATCTCTTAAAGTAACAATAAATACTTTGAATGAAACGGCAACGGCAACGGTTGAGGAGATTGTCCCTTATGCTGATCCGCAGACACGGACTTTTCTTGTAAAGGCATTATTGCCGCGTATATCCGGAATATATCCCGGCATGTTCGGAAAACTGCACATCCCTGTTAAAGACCTCCAGGTTGTTGTTATACCAAAAATTGCCGTTCGTAATATAGGACAGCTTGAACTGGTTGCAGTAAAGGAAAATAATTCCTGGAAGACACGTTTTATTAAAACCGGCAAAACTTTTGAAGATAAGGTCGAAGTTCTCTCCGGACTATCCGGAGATGAGACAATAGGCTGGGAGGAATAACTTAATGCCGGAAAACGAATCTGCTCCAAGCGGTTTTATCGCACGTATTGTCAGAAAATCTATTTCCTCACATCTCTCAATCATCCTGCTGATCTTATCCCTGTGCCTTGGAATTTCAGCTATTCTCATCACACCCAAGGAAGAAGAACCGCAGATAGTAGTTCCCATGGCGGATGTTTATGTATATGCTCCCGGCTCAAATGCAACCGAAGTAGAAAAACTTGTTGCAACGCCCCTGGAACGCCTTTTATGGCAGATTGACGGCGTTGAATACGTATATTCGATGTCCCGTGAGGACATGGCAATCGTTACAGTCAGATTTTATGTAGGAGAAGACAGGGAAAATTCCCTGGTAAAACTCCATAATAAGATTACAATGAATATTGACGCCGCTCCCCCGATTGTTAAGGGATGGGTGGTAAAACCAGTCGAAATAGACGACGTTCCCATTGTAAATATAAGTCTTTATTCAGATCGTTATGATGATTACGAACTTCGCAGAATCGGTGAGGAAGTATTATCAAGGCTTTCAAAGGTAAAGGACATTTCAAGGGCTGAAATTGTTGGTGGCCGCAAACGGGAGATACGCGTTGAACTCTTACCTGAACGCATGTCAGGTCTTGGAGTATCTTTACTTGAAGTGCAGAAAGCTTTGCAGGGAGCGGATGCTTCTGTTACAGCAGGTAAATTTTCCCGCTTTAATAAAGAAGTTACAGTAACAAGCAAATCTTTCCTTTCATCTTCAAATGAAGTTTCATCACTTATGGTTGGAGTTCACAATGGACGTCCGGTATATTTGCGAGATATTGCAAATATATTTGACGGCCCGGAAGAATCAAAGTCTTACTCGAGAATCGGTTACTCAAATTTCTATCGTAAAACTCAAAATAAAGAAAATACCCCCTTTTCATTCCCGGCCGTTACACTCGCCATTGCCAAAAAAAAAGGGACCAACGCTGTCACAGTCTCCGAAAATATCCTGATCAAACTTGAAGAATTGAAAAAAAGCACTATTCCCGATGGCGTTAATGTTGAAGTAATTCGCAACTACGGTAAAACTGCCGGGCAAAAGGTAAACGGACTCTTAAGTTCGCTGGCTTTTGCGGTTATTTCCGTTATTATACTTCTCGCTATTACTCTTGGATGGCGTGAAGCGCTGGTGGTTGCACTTGCCGTACCTGTCAGCTTTTCTCTTGCTCTTTTTGTCAATTATCTATTCGGATATACAATTAACAGGGTTACCCTTTTTGCTCTTATACTCTCCCTGGGACTTGTAGTTGATGATCCTATTACAAATGTAGATAACATACAGCGCCATATTTTGATGGGCAAGCGTAAAGCCTTTTCAGCAACGCTATTTGCCGTTAATGAAGTGCTTCCTCCGGTAATAATGTCCACACTCGCCATAATAATCTCATTTCTACCCCTGTTTTTCATTACAGGAATGATGGGGCCGTATATGGCTCCAATGGCAGCAAATGTTCCCCTTACAGTAACATTTTCAACTCTCTGTGCGCTTACCATTGTGCCGTGGTTAACGCACCTGCTGCTGAAAAACATGAATATCCGCAAGATGACCAATTCGGCAACAAATCATGATAAAGGTATAAATGTATGGATCGGGCAAATCTACCGCAAAATTGTATCTCCTTTTCTCAAATCAAAAAGAAAAAGATACATGCTTCTCGCTGCTATTATTTTTCTCCTTTTAGTATCTATAGGTCTTGCTGTTTTCCGATTAGTGCCCTTGAAAATACTTCCTTTTGATAACAAAAATGAATTCCAGATAGTTATTGACATGCCGGAAGGAACTACACTTGAAACCACCAATACTGTTGTACAGTCCTTTGAAGACTTTCTCAGGGAAATCCCTGAAATTACCAGCTTTGTGTCCTATGTGGGAAATTCGTCTCCCATGGATTTCAACGGTCTGGTTCGTCACTATTACCTTAGGGAAGGAAGCCACCTTGCAGATATCCGTATAAATTTAGCTGAAAAAAATAAACGGAAGCAACAAAGCCATGCTATTGTTCTCCGGCTTAGAAAGGAACTCGAAGACATTGCAAAAGCCAACAATGCAGTAATTAAAATTGTTGAGGTCCCTCCCGGCCCCCCTGTGCTTTCGACAATTGTGGCTGAAATCTATGGTTCCCCTGACCGCTCTTATGATCAAATCATAAAAGGAGCGGAACATATAAAGAATTTAATGGCAGCAGAGCCTTTTGTAGTGGATATTGACGACACAGTTGAAACCAGACGCAACAAGATAGATTTTATTATTGACAAGGAAAAGGCCGCTCTTCACGGAGTCTCCACGAATGAAATTATTCAAACTTTGAAAATAGCGATAGGAGGTGCTGCCCCTGCCACAATACATACTCCTGAAGAAAGGCAATCTCTAAGTATAAAAATAATTTTACCAAGAAAAAATAGATCGGAGCTTACTTCTTTATCACAAATACCGCTCAAAACAAATACCGGCAAGATGGTTCCTCTGGCGGAACTTGTAAAGATAGTTCACATCCCTGAAGACCAGCCTGTTTATCATAAAAACCTTGAACGCGTGGTATATGTGACGGGAGAAATGGCAGGCAGAGCTCCCGGCGAAGCTGTTCTTGATATGCAGAAAAAACTTAAACTTGACAACCCTCCCCCTCCGGGAATCACAGTAAAATGGGCAGGTGAAGGCGAATGGAAGATAACTCTCAGGGTATTCAGAGATATGGGCATAGCATTTGCGGCAGCTCTAATAGGAATCTATATTCTTCTTATAATGGAAACTAATTCATTTTCCATGCCAATATTGATTATGATGTCAATACCTCTCACGCTTCTGGGCATTATGCCGGGATTCTGGCTGCTGAATGTTTTCACCGGAGAACAGGTGGGCGGCTTCTTCAACCCTGTCTTTTTTACCGCAACAAGCATGATAGGCATGATAGCTCTTGGTGGAATTGTAATAAGGAACTCCCTTGTTCTGATTGATTTTATTAAAAACGCTCTTAATGAAGGCATTTCTTTTAAAGAAGCTATTCTCCAAAGTGGAGCAATCAGGATGCGTCCTATATTACTTACCGCTTGCACAACCGCCATTGGCGCCTGGCCCATTACACTGGATCCGGTTTTCTCAGGCCTTGCCTGGGCTCTGATTTTTGGACTTTGTGCATCCACAATTTTTACGCTTATAATAGTCCCTGTTACATACTTCTCTCTTTATAGAAAAAAGTATCTATAGACTTTCAGATAATTAATTTGAGACCCTGCTTGACATGTAAATTTGATTTTAATATAATTTATTGCAACAGTTCAGCCACTAAGGCACAAAGACACAAAAGAGGGATATGATTGATAAATTGAGGAGGTGCAAAAAATTCCCCAATTATGAATTTTAAAAAAATTATATTTTATATCTTGGTGTCTTAGTGACTTTGTGGCTGAACTAATACAAAAAAAGAAAGGTTATAAATTAAATTTGAAATCAAAAAATTCTTCAGAAATAGAAACCAGCGCAACAAAAAAGAGCGCTCTTCGAGAAAACATCGAGGCAATAATTATTGCTGTAATACTTGCCTTATTTATACGCACCTTTGTTGTTCAGGCCTTTAAAATTCCATCAGGCTCCATGAAGCAGACCCTTTTGATTGGCGATCATATACTGGTAAATAAGTTTATTTACGGGGTTAAGATTCCGTTTTCAGATATTACGGTTATCCCGGTTAAAAACCCAAAGCGCGGGGACATCATAGTCTTTAAGTTTCCAGAGGACCCTGACAAGGATTTTATCAAAAGGGTTGTCGGTGTTTCCGGAGACGTGGTTGAGATACGTAATAAACAGGTATATATTAATAATATGTTTCTTAATCACGATCATGGTATTCACACAGACCCACACATAATTCCCGGAGCTTTTCAACCAAGGGATAATTTGGGGCCTGTTACCGTGCCTCCAGCTTCCCTTTTTGTGCTGGGGGACAACAGGGATCACAGCTATGACAGCAGGTTTTGGGGTTTTGTTGATTTAAAAGCTGTAAAAGGAAAAGCATTTATTGTCTACTGGTCATGGGATAATGGAAGTTTTGGAGTCAGATGGAACAGAATTGGGCATCTGTTGAAATGATTGAG